>DASSCG010000388.1:0-4491 GCA_035697925.1 Pyrinomonadaceae bacterium | reverse complement strand
AGATTTTTGGCAGCGAAGCTCTTCCGCTTCTCCTCGTAGTCAGTTAATTCCAAGGCGCGATCGAGCAATGCTTTCAAATCCACTTTCTCGCGAATCACCTGACTCGTCGCGGTGGTTTGTCCCTCCTGAACGAAGTTGCGCCGGCGAAATTCTTCAGGCGCCAAGCCGATGGTGCGTGCAACTTTGTCCATCTGCCGCTCGAGCGCAAAGATACTCTGCGGCGCACCGAATCCGCGGAAGGCGCCGTGTGGCGGCACGTTAGTGGCAACTGCCTGGCTGCGAATGCGCACGTGCGGGCAGAAGTAAGGTCCCGCTGAGTGGATGGTCCCACGAGAAAGCACCACGGGAGAGAGTGTGCAGTACGCACCACCGTCAATCACAAACTCAATTTCCATTGCTAGCAATTTGCCGTCTTTGGTGACGGCTGTTTTATGTCTGGTACGAGACGGATGACGTTTGGTGGTGGCAACCATGTCTTCCGCCCGGTCGTAAATAATTTTGACTGGTTTACCAGACTTCAATGCCAGCAACCCTGCGTGGCCCGCAATCAGGGATGGATACTCTTCCTTGCCGCCAAAACCGCCACCAGTCTCAGTCTGGATGACACGAATCTTTTCTTCGGGTTGGGCGAAGAGCTTGATCAGTGCTTTATGCACGTAGTAAGGACACTGCATAGAGCCCCAAACCGTTAATCCGTCGGCAGGGTTCGCGATGGCAATCACCCCATTGTTTTCGATGTATAACTGTTCCTGCGCGCCGGTGTAATACTCACCTTCGACGATGTAATCAGCCCTTGCCCAGACGTCGTCTACATTGCCCTTGTCGACCAGAAACGATTTAAAGACGTTGTCATTGCCCCAGATAATCTCGTTCTGAGCCAATGAGTCTTCGAGTGATAAGACTGCGGGCAACTCTTCAGTTTCGATTCGTACATTCCGGCGCGCTTCTTCCAGCAGATACTTGTCTGGATGGGCCAAAAGGACTACGGGCTCTTCAGCGTGATTTATGAATTCTGCGGCAAGGTAGGGCTGGTCATTGAGAATCAGTGCGACATAATTCTCTCCAGGAATATCTTTGGCTGTAACGATTGTGAATTCGTCCCAGGGGATATCACCATCGAACGAAATCTTTTTGATCCGGCCGCGGGAGATTGAACTCCTAACTGTCGCGCCATGTAGCATTCCGGGAAAGGTAAGATCGTCGATGTAGAGAGCGGCGCCGGTGACCTTCTGGCGGCCTTCTTTGCGGGGAACGGATTTGCCAATGGAGCGCATTAGATTCGAATTTAGAAATGGCTTGGGCTTTGATGGCTCGCAGTTAGGAAGGGACCCTGTCGCCGCTCATGCTCACGGAAACCATCCACCAAAAGAGCGGGGACAGGGTCCCCTTCCTGACCTGCAAATTTCCGGAAGTCCTTGGCTCTACATGGATTCTTCACTTCCCTATCACGGTTTGGCGATCACTAAGGGAGTAGCCTCCAACTCTCTGCGATAGAAGACTCGGGGACGCTGAAGCGTTCGTTTCTGAGGATCGGCGATATTCTGTTCACCTTCGGTAAAGGCGATCTCGACTCCAACCCCGCGCGTATCCTTCATCTTCTCTTCCTGCATCTGCGGAACGCGCTCGGTAGCAAAGTCGAGCCACTCCCTAGCGCTTATCACTCCATCCTTAGGTTCCACATCCGCAACTGGAGTCTTAAGCCCCTCTTCTACCAGCGCGTAGGTGAGAAGTCCATGACCTAGTTGCGCGGCTTCGAGAGCTGCCTGGTAACTTTGAGCGGCGGTTAGTATGTACATACCTTTTTCATAGGCGAGCTGGGCCAGGCCCTTGGAGTTCATTGGCCCGCGTCGTTTCTCTTCCGCCTCGAGCGCCTGTCCCGAGTTGCAAGCGTCGATAACCATCAACAAGTGGCCCGCGTCCAGACCCTCGACGGCTTCTTCAAGCTCGATGTCCGAAATGCTGTGGGAAAGTATGCTTTGTAAACCCTGCTCGGTTAGTTTGGTCCTATCGCCGGTGTAACCAAGGTCGTGCGGGATAAGGTAAAAGCGCTGCGCCTGTGCAGTTCCGTGACCAGCAAAATAGATGATGACGGTATCTTCTGGCTCTGCGCGTTTGATTCGATCAAGAAGCCCTGCTTTCAAATCTGGCGGATCGGGAGCGCCGGCCAAACGCTTTAGGGCGGCAAGGATGTTTGCTTTAGTGGCATTCTCGTTCAGCAATGGGATAACTTCGACGCGTTCGATCTTCCCGAGTTGCGTCTGGCGTGTGCGCACTTCATCACCGAAGCTTTGCGCATCAGCAACTGCATATTTCAAGTTGTACTGCGGATTTGCGTATTCGTTTAAGCCGACTGCGATCACATATCCCGTTCCAGCTCGTTTCAAACTGTCTGCGCCGACCAAGGCGAGCTGAGCGTCTTTGCTCTTGACGTTGTCTTTATTGAAGGCATAGGCAGTTAGCGCGTTTGGTCCAGCTGAGAGAGTAATTTCTTCCTCAAGGGTGACGGCGGATTGTCCCTTCAGAACATCACCACGCCAGACTTTCACTAAAGAGCCGTTCCGGAATAGTCGCAAGTCACGCGCCCCGGTGCCCTGAGGATGTTCTTTATCAGCCGGCGCGTCCGCGACCTCGATTCTGACCTTAGCGCGACGAGCGGAGATGCCAGTAGCGGGCGCGGGCTCTCCGGGCAATGACAACTTAACTACTGGCTGGCGCCGATCCTTACGCGACACATCCTGGGCTACGCGCGGGCGTTTTCCGGCGAGGATGTCGCTGAGCAGACCGGGGTAGTAGAACTCATTGAAAAACCATTCGATCGGTGCAACGTTAAAAGTGTCCTGGTTATATCGCCAGAGAATCTGGTTCCACGAAACGGGAGTCCCATCGAAGAGCCCCTGGGGCGTAACAACCATCCACTCGCCTCCGTCGTCGAGTGAGATTAGCGTCGCCAGATGCTCACCGGAGTTTGTATCCCAAAGGAAGGTCCCTCCGTCATCTCCTGCCGAGGCCAACAAGCGTCCGTCTGGACTGAAGTCTATCGATTCGATATTAGAAGTGTGGCCTGTGAGCGTGCGTAACTCGCGTTTGTTCGCGAGGTCCCAGATTCGAATTGTGTTGTCGGTACTGCCAGAAGCCAGCAGTTTGCCGTCGCGGCTAAAAGCAACTTCAGTAATGCCTTTTCCATGACCCTTTAGGTCCCCAATCAAAGTGCCGGAGGCAACATCCCAAAGCCTCACCTGACCCGTAGTCTCAACTTTCATATTCTTCATGAAATCCTGAGGATCGGGAGTCGGCTGATTCTTGGGACGCTTTCCGGGATTCATCGCTCCGCTCATCAGCGCGGCCATATCAAAATTGGACTTGGACTCAACGCCTCCTGTTGCCAACACGCGTGCGTCAGGACTGAACGCGAGCGACGTCACCTTTTGGCCCATAGTTCCGGCTGACATTGCACCCATCATGTCTGTGATCATGGCACTCATGTCAGCCATGTTCGGCATTGCAATTGAACCTGGCTTTATTTTTCCACGGACAGCACCAGGATTAATCGACCCTGGATTTATCGCTCCTGGATTACCGAAAGCCCCGAGGTTTCCAAGCGGCGAGGAAGTTAGATCGCGAATCTTCGCCCCCGATTGAGCATCCCAGAGCGAGATTTGACCCATGGCTGCGAGCGTGCCCAAGGTCCGGCTGTCGGAACTGAACCCGGCTTTTGAAGCACCACCGAGGCCAAGCGCGATCGATTGCACCTCTCGACCGGACTTGACGTCCCAAATCTTTAACTTGTTCTCATTGTCCCCAGGATTCATCGCCGAGGTTCTCTGTTGTTGGTCTGGGTCTGGCCCATACGTAGTCAACAACATGGATCCATCGGGACTGAAGCTGAGACGGTTAATCACGCCCCCACCAGAAGCCGGCACCAACCGCTGCACTTGTCGACCGCTGGGTACTTCCAGAATTGAGACGACATTACTGTTGAGCAAGAATGTAGCGAGAAGTTTTCCATCCGGGCTCGGCATGCCGAAGACATTTTCAGCCGGAGCAGCTGTGAGGCGAGAACCTCTACCGGTGCGAAGATCCCAACGAGTGCGACCTCCTGAAGTGAGCCGTGTGCCGTCGGCGCTAAAGGCAACTTCGTAGGCCATGTTGGTCCGGCCGCTCATCTTTACCAGTTGTTTTTGAGTTTCTGTTTCCCACAGAATCGTGGGAGTGCCGAATCCACCGGTGGCCAGACGCTTTCCATCCTCTGTGAAGCTCGCGAAGATCCTGGCTTGCGAGGGCGCTAAGTTGCTGTGAGGTGGATTCAAAGCCGGCAACTCGCGCAAGTTCGCAACATCCCACATTTTCAGCGTGTAACCTTCGCCGAGTGCGAGCAGGCGGCCATCGCGGCTGAACTTTACTAATCCGTGATCCGTCGTGGTAACTGCGAGCTCACGCTCGCTTCCCTTACCACTAAGATCCCAAAATCTCAAACGCTTATCTACGATGCCG
>DASSCG010000387.1:0-3704 GCA_035697925.1 Pyrinomonadaceae bacterium | reverse complement strand
AATCCAAGGTAAGGATCGTCCTGGTAGAGATTGAGATATCTGAAGCTCATGATTCGCAGGGCTACTTCTACGATTAATAGGCTGACGAGCACGCTGGCAATTAAGATCAGAAGCCTGGCTAAAATCCGCCTTTTTCTCATTGGACTCTCAGTCAATTTCGGTTCATTTCGCATGCTGCGATATCACCACAAACCACCCAGGAGAGAACAATGACTTTTGAGGCAAAGCAGAGAACATCAGTTGAATCCCAAGGTGGTTTCGGTTAAAAGCCTCATTGCATAGGCTCTCAGGGAGGTGCTTATGAAATCTACGATCTTACTTGCGTTGACTCTGTGGCTCGGCCTTCTACTGCCAGGAAATATAGAAGCACAATCCAAAACGCCGCGCTCGAACTCGCGAAAGCCGAAGCTCACGTGCTCACCTTCAAAGCTCTTTCGTGGCGATACCCTTAGTTTAGACATGGCGGTTCCTCATGGAGGAGATTTAGCGGTGCGGGCTCCGGACGGAACTGATTTCTTCGTAGTTTACCAAGCTCATGATGAGGGCCCTGGGGCGGCGCCTTTGATGGACCCGGACAAGTTCATGAAGGTGGGACAATTGGAATTGATTACAGATAAGACTAAGGCGAGGCCCTGGGTATATGGCAGAGATAAGAACGAACTAATTTTTACGAGGTCAGGCTGGTACTCTGTACGTCTTAGCGAGAATCTGCAGACTGATGACGGCACTCCGGTCTACCAGTGCAAGGTTTATTACAACCATAAACCCAGACGCTAGGCTTTCTTCTCTTACGGTCTTTGAAGCTTATTTCTGATACTCGAATCGTGCGACGTCCGACTCTCCCAGGATCACAGTGTCGCCCTGGCTTAGCGGCGTCTCTGTCACCCGCGGTGATTTCGGATCATTAATGAACGTCCCATTCCGAGAATTCTGATCCGTAATCATTACCCGTCCATCTTTCACTCCAATCCAAACATGGCGTTTGGAGATCCGCGGATCGGTGATGACGATCTGCGAAAGCGTAGAGTCGCGACCTATACACGAGCCGTCCGGAGTTACCTCAAACTTCTGGCCTGCCAGCAGACCCGAAACAAATTTTATTGAGCCGTAGTTGATAGGTGCGGTATCGCCTTCAGGAATAATGGCTACCGTCTTTGAGAGATCAACCGTGGCTGTGTCGACGCCACCAAGCGGTGGAGGAGGTACAGCAGGGGTGGCACTCGATCTGCCGGCAGGAGGAGCAGCATAGGAAGGTGATGGTGTCGGTCGATGCGGCTCCGGCTTATGCGAACTGGCACGTGCTCCTCCCATCGGGGTGTAGGATGGCTCTCCACCGGGGTGCGCTTTTGCCGGCGACTTTCCTCTTTTCCGCATCATTAAGAAAACGACTACAGCGATTACGATGACAGCGACGATGATGAACAGAAACACCAAAACGCCGCCCACGATCCAACTGGTTGGCACTCCTGATTTATCCTTTCCTTCGGAGATCTTCTGCTGGCTGTCCTGTGCCAACCGATTGACTTCCGAATGTTCGGGGAAGAGACGTTTCACCTCTTCAAATTTCGGAATAGCTCCCGAGTAATTCTCAGCCCAATAGAGTTCGAGCCCTTCGCGGTATGCCTTGTCGGCAGTGCCTAATTCGTTGGCGACCCCGGCTGCTTTAACGAACTCCAACACGGTACTTGAAGGAACCACAAAAGCAAACCCGGACACTTCTTGATCGTTCACCCGATCACCGCCAAAAGTCAGCAAGCCCGCGACTTCAAATTTGTCAGTCATCACTGGGCCACCGGAGTTGCCGTGCGTTGCGGGCGCGCTGACTTGAAGCACGGGCGCGCCGCTGGCTGACCTTTTTTGAGCGGAGATCTTGCCATCGGTGATTGAAGCTTCCAAAGACGATTTTGAATCCAGTATTCCAGAGTTGAACGTGTCCGCAGCCCCAGGGTAGCCGAGAACCGTGACGTGATCCTGGAGTTTGACGGAATCCGAATTCCCTAATATCAACACCGGCGCGTTTTTGACTTCAATCTTGATAACTGCCACATCTTTACCCTGGCCCACCGGAGCGCCAAACTGCTTCTCTTCAAACTCATAGACACTTCCGTCCGGAATAATGACGTGGTGGTAATGCTTCATTTCGGTAAGCCGAGAATAATTCCTGATGAAGACTATGTTCTCACGAGTAAGTGCATTCGGATTGACGTTGTAATCGCGTGCGACCTGCTGCAGTAGTTGATAGAAGAGTAGGTCCTGGCCTGTCTCCTCGCCTTTCACTTTGATGTCATGAGAAGTGTTCACCACATGAGCGTTGGTGACAATGTAACCAGCCGAATTGATAAAAAAGCCCGAACCCAGGCCAATATAGGAAACACTGTAGTTTTTTGGCTGTTGTTTAGGTGGTGCAAAGTAGAAGGTCCCAGATACTCCATCAATGATCCGGACCACGGATGGCTTGCTGAACATCGCCAGACGCTCCCCGTCGGAGACTGCACTGGCCACGAAGCTGCGCTGAGTGGGCAGCAAAGCGGACGCAAGGAAGAACAGGACTACCACGATGAAGAAGAGTCTGCGCATGAACGAAGCTCCTTAAGAATCCTTAGGATTACTGTCAAGTGATCGAGTTAGAGCCTTGAGAATGGAAAGGACTCAAATATCGATCGTGATTGTGTAATGAAGACTTTGCAGCGAGTTGAACCGTATGATCTAAGTTTTTGCGGCTTCGCACCGCTGGGTAAAAGCAATCTGAGTAGATTGCTTCTAGTCGAATTTCAGGCGAAAGTCAATAGACCTGAACTTGAAGTATCAAGGGAAGCGACGCAGGCAGCACCCTGCTTCTCGGCGTCGCGTATCGCATATCTCTACTACAAAAGGAATGGGGAGGGGGTTTCCATAATGTACTCGCTTCACCGTGGAATCTCGCGCTTCCCGTATCAACCAATCCCCGTAGTCCTTATATATTACGGGCCGGGCGAGGAGATGCTAATGTAGCTTCACAGTCAAGAGGCGCTATAGCTCAATTACAGAGCCGAGGAGCGGTAGCGACCGGGTTGCTGCGATCGCACTCAAGCGTAAAAAGATCAGGTTTTATCGAGGTGGTCGGCGCCGCTACTTACCCGGTCGCTACCGCTCCTCGGTTCTGTAGTTGATCGGCATTCGCTAACCAGCGCAAACTGAACTAGCACCCGATTCCAGCGAACCTTTCCGTTGAATCCAGATCAGAGTTATTCTTCCGTATGAATAACGAGCGGCGTCCAAAGTCCGGCGTATGCTTTTGTCTTCAATAGAGGGCGTTTAGCCGGGATTTGGTCCATGCGAGCGGAGTAATTCGGGGCCTCTCGCTGGCACGTTTATTGCCGAAAATACTTGAAGAAAAACCGGTTAATCGAATTAGGAGGAGACACCGTGAGCAAGAAGCTTCTTACGCTAGGTGCTGTCACGATCCTGGCAATCTTCGGGGCGGGTTGCGCGACGACAGATCAGACAGCGAATGCCAACGTTAATGCGGCCCCCACAACGACAACCCGGACCGCTGCGGATGGTTCGGAAATTACCACAACCACTGATGCGAGCGGCGTGAAAACTGAGACTAGGGTATTTCGCAATAATCCCCGCGTTTCAAGAGTAGTTGTTACTACTACTGCGGATGGCAGACGCACCGTTCGGGCTTACTCACCCTCGGGTGAAGAAAAAGAAATCAACGA
>DASSCG010000386.1:0-9357 GCA_035697925.1 Pyrinomonadaceae bacterium | reverse complement strand
ACCCAGGAGATTGGCATTCGCATGGCGCTGGGTGCGCAAGCCGGGGACGTTCTCAAGATGATTGTCAGAAATGGTATGACACTGACACTAATCGGTACTGCCGCGGGCCTCGCTGGCGCGTTCGCGCTTACTCGACTCATGACGACGATGCTCTTTGGAGTAACACCGACCGATGCTACTACCTTTGCTGCAGTCTCGCTGGTGCTGCTCGTCGTAGCGTTCCTGGCCTGCTATCTTCCGGCCCGCCGCGCCACCAAAGTCGATCCAATAATAGCGCTCCGTTATGAATAAGGACGGTGTTCATAACTTAGAGCTTTGTACTTTGAACTTCGTTCTTTGTATATTCGGTTTCTTGTCGCTTCCGAAATAACAAAATCGAAGTACCAAGCACAAAGTACAAAAAGAAAATTGCCGAAGATACTAATTGCCGACGATCAACCTGACGTTCTTGCAGCTCTGCGCCTGTTGCTAAAAGGTGAGCGCTTCGAGATTCTAACTGCGTCCTCCCCCGCTGCCGTCGTCAAGGCGATAGACTCTCAGGAATTGGATGTAGTCCTGATTGATCTCAACTACGCCCGCGACACCACCTCCGGCGCCGAAGGACTTGACCTGTTAACCAGGATCCAGTCACAGGACCCGACGATTCCTGTCGTGGTGATGACTGCCTGGGGCAATGTGGATTTGGCTGTCGAGGCTATGCGTCGGGGAGCACGCGACTTCATCCAAAAACCATGGGATAACGCGAGGTTGTTGGCGGTTCTGCGAACCCAGGTCGAGCTTGCCGAAGCCTTGCGGCGCGGCCAAAGGCTGGAGGCCGAGAACCTGGCGTTACGCGACACGGCCGCCGGAGCCACCTCCGACCAGCCAAAGATCATTGCCCAGTCTCCCGCCATGAAAGAGGTGCTCAAGCTGGTTGAGCGTATTGGACCAGCCGACGCCAACGTTTTAATCACAGGAGAAAATGGAACGGGCAAGGAAGTGATTGCCAGAGCCCTACACGTTAAGTCTACACGCGCGCAAAAACCTTTGGTGTCTCTGAATGCGGGTGCACTCGCTGAAGGTGTTTTTGAAAGTGAGCTGTTCGGTCACGTGCGCGGCGCGTTCACTGATGCCAAGGCGGATCGAGTTGGACGATTTGAACTAGCTGATGGCGGCACGTTGTTTCTCGATGAAATCGCCAATGTCCCGCTTAATTTGCAACCAAAGCTCCTGCGAGTGTTGGAAACGGGAGAATTTGAAAGAGTGGGTTCGTCTAAGACGCAGAAGGTGAATGTGCGTGTGCTGTCGGCGACTAATGCTGACCTCAATATCGATGTCACCAAGGGGAGATTTCGACAGGATCTATTGTTTCGTTTGAACACGGTCGAGGTTCATCTTCCGCCGCTTCGTGATCGAGTTGATGACATTCAACCCCTCGCTGAGCACTTTCTGCGACAGCATCGCGAACATTATCGGCGTCCCGTTGAAGGATTCAGCCGCGAGGCCATCGACGCTTTGCGCCTGCACTCCTGGCCCGGAAATGTGCGGGAATTGGATCACGTGGTTGAGCGGGCTGTGTTGATGACTCCCGGCATGACGGTAACGGCTTTTGACCTTGCGCTACAGACGACGCGAGATGCCAGCGTGTCGGCTCGTTTAGAAGAGATGAGTCTCGAAGAAGCCGAGCGTTTGCTGATCGAGAAAGCCCTCGCCCGTTTTGAAGGAAACGCCAATCGCGCCGCGGAGGCATTGGGTTTGAGCCGTAGCGCGCTCTACCGCCGCCTGCAGAAGTATGGGTTATCATAATGGCGTGAGCGTTCATCCCGAACCATCCAAGCACACGACTTTCACCAGTCTGGACCCGTCCTTGAAGACCGGCGGACGCCTGACATTTGAGCGCCGCGTCACGATCCTGGCAATTTTGGCTGGCCTCCCCGCTGTCGGCTTATGTGCGTTGCTGCTTTGGCTCGACGGCTATTCAGGTCGCACACAGTGGACGGTCGACCTCCTGCTGCTGTTTTTGTGGCTGGGAATTGCTATCAATCTCAAGCAGCGCATCGTTCGTCCGCTGCAAACTCTTTCCAACATCCTCGCCGCAATTCGGGAAGGCGATTTTTCCATTCGCGGCAGGCGTGCGGGAACTGGCGATGCGCTCGGGGAAGTGATGATCGAAGTCAATGAGCTGGGCCAGACATTACGTGAGCAGCGATTGGGAGCGCTGGAAGCTACGGCCCTTCTCCGTACCGTGATGGCAGAGATTGACGTAGCGGTATTCGCCTTTGATGGCGAACGGCGGCTGCGTCTGGTAAACCGAGCGGGAGAGAAATTGTTAGCACAACCGTCCCCACGATTGCTGGGACGCACCAGCAACGAACTGGGACTGGAGCCTTGTTTGGAACGCGAGTTCGATGGTCCACAGACAATGCAGATGGTTTTTCCAGGTGGAGTGGGACGGTGGGACATACGCCGCAGCACATTCCGGGAAGGTGGTGTATCGCACCAGTTGTTGGTGTTGACTGACCTGAGTCAAACCTTGCGTGAGGAGGAGCGGACTGCATGGCAAAGATTGTTACGCGTGCTGGGCCATGAATTAAACAACTCCCTGGCGCCCATAAAGTCAGTTGCAGGCAGTCTGGCTGATTTACTTGAACGTCAGCCTGAGCCGGCTGACTATCGAGAAGACATGCAAAGAGGCCTGGACGTAATCTCATCACGCGCTGCATCTTTAGCGCGGTTCGTAGAGTCGTACTCAAAACTGGCGCGCCTGCCGCAACCTCGGTTTGAAGCTCTAAGCGTGGGTGAGTTGGTGCGGCGGGTTGCAAGTCTCGAAACGCGTCTGCCGGTTTCAGTAATTCCCGGGCCCGACATTACTGTCCAGGGAGATAGCGCACAGTTGGAACAACTACTAATCAACCTTGTCAGAAATGCTGTCGATGCATCACTGGAGACAGGTGGAACAGTTAAATCCGGGTGGACTCAGAACAACGGCAAACTTGATATCTGGGTAACCGATGAGGGACACGGCCTTGCCAGCACGGCGAATCTTTTTGTGCCTTTCTTTACCACGAAAGTCGAGGGTTCAGGCATTGGACTGGTTCTTTCACGGCAGATTGCCGAAGCTCATGGCGGATCACTTACGCTCGAGAATCGACGGGAGCTGCGGGGCTGCGAAGCGCGTTTGAGGTTGCCGCTGTAGGCGCGACGGGGAGACCCGGGGACGCGGGGACGCGGAGACACTCGGAGACACGGGGACGCGGAGACACGGAGACACAGGGGAGACTCGGTGAGGAAAATCTACTTTGAACCATCGGGGCAGGAGAATTTTGCAAGTCAGGAAAATTTGCACGTCAGGAAATTTGCAGGTCACGAAAATCTGCAGGTTAGGAAAATTTGCAGGTTAGGAAGGGACCCTGTCCCCGCTCTTCAAAAGGAAAATTCTAATCAAGACTCGATTGAACCTGCTTGGATGGTTCTGAACCCTGAGGTTCCCTATGATTACTATGAAACATCTGACCATGGCAGAACTGCTAGCGGGACTTGATGAGATAAAGCGCTCGCCGAAGGACGAAGGCCTGGTTGAGTTGATCGTGCGGCGCCCTGGAGTCGACGAGCGAGAAGTGCTCGATCAAGGTGAACTCAGTATCGATGAAGGGCTCGTCGGCGATAGTTGGAAAATGCGCGGGAGCGCTCGTACTCCGGACGGTTCGCCGCATCCCGAGATGCAACTCAACGTAATGAATTCACGGACGATTGCGCTCGTGGCTCAGTCCAAAGAACGTTGGCCGCTGGCAGGAGATCAGATTTTTCTCGATCTGGATCTTAGTGCAGAGAATTTGCCGGCGGGAACAAAACTGGAACTCGGATCTGCCGTGATTGAAGTTACGGCGCCACCGCACACCGGTTGCATGAAGTTCGTGTCCCGCTTTGGCTTGGATGCGCTGTTGTTTGTTAACTCTTCTTTGGGAAAAGAGTTGCACCTGCGAGGCATCAACGCAAGAGTGATCAAGCCAGGCATATTTCGAGTAGGTGATGTGGTAAGAAAACAGTGAGCACCGAAAAAGAACTTGCAAGTCAGGAAGGGGGCAAGCGAAGCGCGCCCCCGCTCGAGATGAAGGCATCCCAGTATTGAATAGCCCACTCGAGCGGCTTAGCTGGCGAGGTTAAACCGCTAGTTGTAACTTTGCAGCCGATCTTGAGCGGGGCGCCGCTTCGCTTTGCCCCCTTCCCAACCTGCGATTTTCCGGAAGGCGTCTTGAGGGTGACCTCATGGTTTCGGTTTTATCCCCGACAGATGTTCCACTGATAATTTGGTATCAGCAGTTTTCCACGCCTTCTCAAAGTCACGTTGGGCCGTTTCGGCAGAACTGCGTTTCCCTTGTCGCTTCAAGCTTTCAACCAAACCAAACAATGCGCGGCCGTTGCGCCGGTGCTTGGCAACCTCAGCACGAAAAACCTTCTCTGCTTCCGCATAATCAGCAGCTATCAACAAGGCGCCGCCCAACAGCTCCCGGGTCGGTAAATCCCAGTCTGGCGGTTCGTTGTAGCCAACGGCGTCCTCGGCGTCCACCGCCTTACGCAGAAGCGCTACGGCAGTTTTCTTATCACCGCGAGCCAGTGCGATCTTGCCTGCGAGCATGGCGTCTGCAACCTCGAGCACATCCTGCGCGCCGGTATTACCAAGAGGTGCGTCAGCCGGAATGGTCGAGATCCGCGCCTTGATCGCTTTTAGCTCGCCCTCAGCCTCGGCAGGCTTGTTGATTCCGGCGAACGCCATCCCACGCGCAAAGTGCCAGAAGGCAGTCGTGGTCTTCAGTTCTGACGGTGGCTGGGGAGCTTTCAGTATTTCGTCCCACTTACTGAATCGAACTAGAACCACGGAAGTGTAAGGCGTAAACATTTCCAGCATTGGCATTGCGCTAGCGTGCGGTTTCACATTGGTCTCGAGTTCACGTGCTGCTTTTAGAGAGTCCGCAAACCTGCCACTCATCGCATGCGCCGAAGCCAGGAAATGAATGTTGTGGTTGTAGTACATCATCGAATATAAGAGTTTTGACCCGGAATCCTTTGCGAGGTATTCACGATCAGCCACGATTGCGTCGACGTTAACTTGCGCTGCTTCGGTGTAGTCGCCGGTGCGAATGTAAATATGGGAAGGCATATGAACCAGGTGTCCGGCTTTGGGTGCAAGTTTTCCTATTCGTGCTGCGCTCGCCAACGCGCGATCGGGATTTCCCGAAGCTTCCACAGCATGAATGTAGAAATGATTGGCGCCGATATGATTCGGATCACGCCGTAACACACCCTCGAGTACCGCGACAATCTCTTCGGTACCTTCGGCGGGCTTGCCGTCGATGGTCCATAGCTTCCAGGGTCGCAGGTTCATCATGCTCTCGGCGTAAAGCGTAGCAGCGTTTAAATCGTCCGGATAGCTCTTCACCAGTTCGCCCATGGCGTTTTTGTAGTCAACGGCCAGTTTCTGCCTGTCGACCTGCGAATCTTGCGAGTAGCGCTTGGTCAACGCTCCGATGTAGGCACGATCCTGTGAAGAACCCTTCTCACCGAGCCGCATAGCCTGTTGCAGATGTGTGTAGGCTTCTTTCAGCTGAGGGTCATCGGCTTGAAGGTTGTAGTTTGAACCAAGGGCGAGAGCGATACCCCAATGGGCCATGGCCATTTGAGGGTCCAAAGTGGCCGCGCGTTTGAATGAACGAATAGCTTCCCCGTGATTAAAGCCGTACATGTACGCCATGCCCTGGTTGAAAAACTTTTGCGCCTCAGGATTGGTCGTGGAGACCGGATGGTTTACGTCACCTACTCCAGGCGTCAGGGATGTCGCTTCTGCAACATTGGCTGGGTGACTATGCTGACCATGAATCACCAGGGGAACAAGCAGCACCACCGCCACTGTTAAGTATTTCATCGTAATTCTCCTGAGTGATTTCACCTTAAGTCGCAAGCGTTCGCGAGCATGACATGCCTGAAAGGCATTAAGTAATAGCCGGGGGCAACGCCCCCGGGAAAACGTGTAACCAGCCTCGACCCTGAAAGGGTCGCACAAATCGCAACGATACAAGTCTGCGACCCTTTCAGGGTCGGGACGAACGCTCACGCTGTCCGGGGGCGTTGCCCCCGGCTATTAAGTTCGTCCCTTTCAGGGACGGCGCTGGCTGTTAACTGCGGCCCTTTCAAGGTCACGCGCATGTCATTCAACTCCCAGCAATGACGCGCGCGGAAGAATTGAGTGCGAAATGGGTTCCAAAAACCGCGAAAGTGCTGGAGTACCATCGCTCTCCGGCCCACGGTAAACATTCAGTGGATAGACGAAGTGGAGATCTCGCTTCGCGCGGGTCGCAGCGACATACAACAACCGTCGCTCTTCCTCCAAATCGTCGAACTCATCCTGGAATCGAGACGAAGGAAACCATCCATCCGTCATCCAAATCACAAATAAGCGATCCCACTCCAGGCCCTTCGCAGAATGGACCGTCGAGAGCGTGACGAATCCACTACCACGTCTCGCGGCGCTGCGTTGGGTTGCGTCAGAGGGGTCGAGTGCGACGTCATCCAGCAACTTGGCAGTGGTCTTGTAGCGCTTCGCAATGGCCTGCAGGTGTTCGAGGTCCCTTCCGCGCCTGGGAGCGTCGTCGTACTTGGTCTTCAACAACGGCCGGTAATAGCGCAGCACCGCGGAGAGTTGCTCGCTCGGCGATTTGCTTTCCAATACGCTGAGTAACACACGGGCCATTCTTCCTAACTGAACCTGGTAACTTGCCCGCGCCGGAAACTTATGCAGCTTGCGTAACAATCCCTCTTTCGTCCTCGCAGATCTAAACTCTTTTTGCTCCACTCCCAGGTGCTCGAGTATTTGATAGACGGTAGCATCGCCAATGTGCTCAATCAATTTCAGTGCTCGAAACCACGAAAGAGTATCGGAAGGTTTGTTCACGATGCGGAGGAAAGCCAACGCATCTTTAATGTGGGCGGATTCCGCGAACCTGATTCCACCAAACTTGCGAAAAGGAATTCCATGTTTGGCCAATTCAATTTCCAGGTCAAACGAGTGGGAACTTGAACGAAACAGGACCGCGATCTCGCTGAGGGCAACACCTTGCTCGCGCAATTCTTCGATCCGCTCGGCGACAAATTGTGATTGCTCGTTTTCATCCCGCGCGCTTACTACTACGGGCGGCTCGCCTCCCTCGATGCGGGAGAACAATCGCTTTTTGTACCCTTCCTTAACATCTTCAATAATCGCGTTGGCTACGTTGAGTATGGGTTGTGTGCTGCGGAAGTTCTCTTCCAATTTAATGATCTGCGCGGCCGGAAACAGCTTGGGAAACTCGAGCATGTTGCGATGGCTGGCGCCGCGAAACGAATAGATGGATTGAAACTCATCACCGACTACTGCCACATTGTCATGCGAATCGGTCATGAGGCGGACAATTTGTGCTTGCAGTTTATTGGTGTCCTGATACTCGTCCACCATTATGTAACGATATTGCTCCGAAAGCTGATGGCGCAGCTCTGGACTTCCTTCGAGAGCTTCGCGCAGTCGCACCAGCAGATCGTCATAAGTCAGCATATGACGCCCGCGCTTAAATTCTTCAAAGGATTTATAAAGTTGTTCGAGCGGTTTACGTTCGTCGATGAACTGAGGATAGCCGAGCGTCAGCACCTGCTTCATCGAGCTGACTTTGTTGACCATCATGCTGAAGATCGCTCCGATTGTCCGCTTGCGAGGAAAATGCCTGCCCTTCGTGAGCTTCAACTGCCGTCGCAGAAGGTCGATGAGATCCTCCGTATCGCTCTGATCAAGCACGGTGAAATTACGATCAACACCCGATTGCGCGGAGTACTTTCGTAGAACTGAATGCCCAAGCGAGTGAAACGTACCGCCTGACACGCGCTGGCATCGGGCATCGGCCAAGGAGGCTGCGCGCGCTAACATGCTGGTTGCAGCTCTTCGGGTGAAAGTAAGCAGCAAGACTGATTCAGGTTTAGCTCCAATCTCCACCAGACGGGCGACGCGATAAACCAGCGTTCGAGTCTTGCCCGTTCCCGCACCCGCAACAATGAGGAGGGGGCCTTCGGTGGTCATAACCGCCTTGTATTGCGACTCATTGAGTTCTTTTCCGTAATCTATTCCATCAGAACGCGTAGTCGAGGCCACCCGTGACAGAATGAGTCGGGACTTGGTCGTGGATAAAGTTACTTTGCCTAGCTCAAGATTGCGCTTAAAGACACGCAGTTCCTTGGCCAACTCAGTAATGGACTGGTATCGATCCTTCGGTGCTTTGGCCAGGGCCTTGGCAAGCATGCGTTGGAGGTCGACGGGCAGCTCGGTCTTATTTTCGCCTAACATGCGCGGCTCCCCATGGAGAATTGCATGCATCGTGTCTATCCGGTTCTTGTTGACGAATGGACACGTCCCAGTAAGCATCTCGCAAAGAACAACCCCAAAAGAAAAGATATCGCAGCGTCGGTCGACGCGTTGTCCCAGTAACTGTTCTGGAGACATGTAATTCACTGTCCCCATCATCGTGCCGGATTCTGTATCCACCCGCAGCAGTGTTTTCTGTTCACTATCGGCGACGAAAGCGCGCTCCCTTTGTGCGATCAGTTTCGCCAGGCCAAAGTCGAGAATCTTCGCGTAGCCGTCGCCTCGGATCATTAGATTTTCGGGCTTTAGATCTCGATGAATGATTCCTGCCTCGTGGGCTTTGCCCAGGGCTTCGGCAATCTGAATTGCGAGGTCGAGATTTTCCTTGATCTCCAAGGCTCGAGCCGAGATCTTCTGACGGAGAGTCTCGCCCTCCACATACTCCATGGCGATGTAAGGTTTGCCGTCATCTTCCCCGACATCGTAAACGGTCAGGATGTGCGGATGATTGAGGGCCGAAGCGGCCCTCGCTTCCTGGAAGAAGCGTCGCCGCCGATCTTGTTGAGAGAGGTGTTCAGGTTTGAGAAGTTTTAGGGCTATGACGCGATGAAGTTTTTTGTCATAGGCTTTATAAACCGCGCCCATGCCGCCCGCGCCGAGCGGTTCGATAATGCGGTAATGCGCAATAGTTTCTTCGGGGGCGGCTTTCATCTTCAGGGAATCGAATCGCGTTTAGTTTAATCTAAATATTAGAGGACGACGAAGTGGGATTAATTGTTCAGTCTGGTGAGGCCCGAGTATTTTGTTCAACCAGCGCCGAAGGCGCGGCATAAGGTAGCCAGGGGCAAGCGGCTTTGCGCGCCGCCCCTGGAACGCCACAAGTTGAAGCCGCGCCCTGAAGGGGGCGCGATGGCAGGAGGTAAGTTATAGGTTTACGAGATCACACCCGATCCTCGTTTAATTTGCGAGCAATGTTCGCGCCCCTTCAGGGCGCAGGT
>DASSCG010000385.1:0-5841 GCA_035697925.1 Pyrinomonadaceae bacterium | reverse complement strand
GGCGCGATACATTCACAAGGCCACATCTTTTACACCAACGATACTTTCTGCAAAGAAGTACTTAAACTGACTCCCGACGATCGGCTTTTCTCCTCTTCTCGACTTCCATTTGCGTACGGTCTTGGCAACAGTCTGTCATTTCCTCTTTTGAACGGAGCTACTACCGTCCTCTGTCGTCAAAAACCAACTGCCGAAGTGGTTAGTCGAATGCTTGTCGATTACAAGCCGACTGTCTTCTTTAGCGTTCCAGTGGTTTACAACCTTTTATTGGAGAATCATCGAGGCGGGCAGCATCTCAATTGTTCAAGTTTGCGTTTGTGCGTTTCTGCCGGCGAAGCCTTGCCGGCCCAGCTTGGTGAAGAGTGGGAGAAAACTTTCGGCGTTCCGGTGCTGGACGGAATTGGCTCAACCGAGATGTTGCATATGTTCATGTCGAATCATGAGGGTGAAGTTCGATATGGCAGCAGTGGCAGGCTCCTTAAGGGATATGCCGCTCGGCTGTTGGACGAACGTGGCGAGCCAAGCCCAGCAGGTGCTGTGGGAAACCTTTGGATTAAGGGTGATAGCGCTGCACTGGGTTACTGGCAAAAACCTGATACGACAGAGCGTACTTTTGTAGACGGCTGGGTACGCACGGGAGATCTATATCGTTCGGATGATGGCTACTGGTTTCACATGGGAAGAAGCGACGACTGTTTCAAATCCAGCGGTCAATGGGTTTCGCCCGTCGAGGTTGAGGGAGAATTGCTGCGTCACGAAGGTGTCAGCCGCGCTGCAGTGGTTGAAGATTTTGATAAGGACGGGTTGCCTTGCGCTACTGCCTTTGTAATTTGCCGGGCTGGATCACCTGACCAAAAACGAGTCGAATTGGAACTTCGCGAGCTGCTAAAAAATGCGCTACCTCGTTTCAAACAACCGCGAAAATATTTCTTCGTCAGTGAGATGCCCTACACCGCGACTGGGAAAATTCAACGGTTCAAATTACGTGAACAACTGCGTAGTTCAGAGTCCAACCTTTAGGCTGCAGCTACCCCGACTTTGCTTCTTTTCACCTTGCAAGTTATAAAGCTATCCATGCCTGACAAGAGTATTCAGGAAACTTACGCGCCAAATATGGCCTGCTTCGGCTGCGGTCCGGCTAACGAGAGTGGCTTGCACGTCCGCAGCTTCGCCGATGGCGACGAAGTTGTTGCCGAGTGGCAACCGCAAACGAAGTATGAAGCCTTTCCCGGGATGCTTAGCGGAGGAATTATTGGCACTCTGCTCGATTGCCACTGTAACTGGACCGCGGCCTGGCATCTCATGAACAAAGCCGGGCTCGATCATCCACCTTGCACGGTTACAGCCGAGTATTCGATCAAGTTGCTTCGTCCCACACCGTCAGACAAAGCCGTTCGTTTGGTTGCTCGCCTAGTTGAATCAACTGACGATCGCGCCATCGTGCAAGGCGAATTGATTGCTCACGAGAGAATAACAGCTACCTGTCGCGGCACATTCGTGGCAGTGAAGCCGGGCCACCCGGCATATCATCGCTGGTAGTGGCACAAACTTCAGTGTGTGATTTGTAACAAACATTCGTTACCGTCATAAATATCAATGCCCCCTTTAACTCATAGACCGCGCCGCTTAAGAAGAACGCCAGCGTTACGCACTCTGGTGCGCGAGGCCCGTCTGGCGCGCGAGGATTTGATCCTTCCTTTGTTCGCATGCCCAGGAAAAAACGTTCGTCGAGAAATCGGCTCAATGCCCGGTGTCCACAACTTGTCCGTGGAGGAAATTGCAAAAGAAGCGTCTGCTGCTTATGACCTTGGGATAAGCGGGGTGATTCTTTTTGGCCTGCCGGAAACCAAGGACGAAACGGCGTCGGGGGCTTATGCCGACAAAGGAATTGTGCAATTGGCAGTGCGGGCTATCCGCCAGTCTGTGCCGGAGATGATTGTGATAACCGACACCTGTCTCTGCGAATACACTTCGCATGGTCACTGTGGGGTGGTGCGTAACAATGAAGTTCTGAATGATGAATCCCTCGAACTACTCGCGCGTACCGCCGTTAGCCAGGCCGCAGCGGGAGCAGACATCGTTGGGCCATCGGCGATGATGGATGGTCAGGTAGGGGCGATACGTGAAGCTCTGGACGATGCGGGATTCGAGAATGTGGCAATCATGTCCTATGCGGTGAAATTCGCTTCAGCTTTCTATGGTCCATTTCGAGAAGCAGCTGATAGCGCTCCTGCGTTCGGCGATCGTCGTGCTTACCAGATGGACTCGGGCAACGCTCGAGAGGCAATTCGTGAAGCCGAGTTGGATTACTCTGAAGGCGCTGACATCCTGATGGTTAAACCGGCAAGTGTCTATTTGGACATTCTAAAAACAGTTCGCGACCGTTTTGATCTGCCGCTGGCCGCATACCACGTTTCCGGTGAGTACTCGATGATAAAAGCGGCTGCACAAAAGGGTTGGATTGATGAAGAACGCGTGATGCTGGAAACGTTGACATCTATTAAGCGTGCGGGCGCGGACATCATCCTGACTTATTACGCGCGCGAAGCGGTCAAAGCTTTGAGCAGTTAACGGAATTGCCAATTGCCGAATGATAATTGCCATTTCCAATTATGATCGCCAAGGTGGTCGCTGAAATTATTCCGCTCGCCGTGAGCCAAAATCGGCAATTGGCAATCGCCAATCGGCAATTCTTCATGGGGGATTAACCAAATATGAACTGGGTTATGCAGCTTGAGATTATCGGCGAGGTGGCTTTGGCCATGTTGCTCGGAGGAGTCATTGGCTTTGAGCGAGAAATGGCAGACAAGCCAGCAGGGTTTCGTACTCAGATGCTCGTGGCCGGAGCGGCCGCGTTACTTGTGGGTCTCGGTGACGCGTTGCTCCTTCGCTTTCTAGTCGAAGGAAAGACCAATGTAACTGCCGATCCTATTCGCATTGTTGAAGCCATTGTCACAGGTATCAGCTTTCTCGGTGCCGGCACGATTTTTCGCCGCGACAGCAGTGAACAGGTCAAGGGCCTGACAACTGCCGCCTCGATTTTGCTTTGCGCAGCAGTAGGCATCAGCGTAGCCTTGCGCCAATTTGTACTTGCAATTGGCGTTACTGTGCTCGCCTTAATAGTCCTCCGCGGGTTGACCGGGATTGAAAAGCGTCTGACTCCTAAAAAAACCTCCTAAAAAGCAGGGCCTTTTTTAAGATTTTGACTTGCAACAGTCCGGGAACGATTGTCATCAGATAAATCGACGATTTTGCATAGTTCCCTTACCCGTTTAGGTACTGCTTTCGAAACTCAGACTTTCGGCGCTCAATGCGCCCACCAACGGTAAGACTCACTCGGAGAAACGCTAAACTGGGAGAGTTTCCGCAATGGCCCGACCGAGGACAGTATTCGCACCTCTCAAGAGTTTTGTCCTGGTTACATTGCTGTCGTTTTTAGCCAATCCCGTTCAGGGTCAATCGGGCAGACGAGCAAGCAAACCGGTTCAGCCTTCCCCACACGCGCCTTCACTCACAGAAGAACCAATTGATTCGCCGCACAGTCGCGCCAAAGAGAGCTCTAAGCCGGAACGGGCTGTTAAGTTGCTTGTCCTCAGGCAGTCGACTTCGAAACATCTGCTAAGCGAAGACACGATCTACGCAAGCTTTATCAAACGACTCAATGAATTCCCCAATATCGAGGGAACGTCAATTGGAGAAGCCAAGCGTCATCAAGCAGTGTTGCGTGCACGGCAAGAGACCGAATCGTTTGTGATCTTATTGCAGTTTGAAATTGACAATTTTCAGGAAGGTCGGTTGGTACTCAACTCACCAGACCTGGAGGTTAAATACTTCGTATTCGCGCCAGTTACTGGCCAGTTAAGGACAAAGGGAAAGGTTTACTACCAGGCGATCGGTGGCGCAAAAATGCGAAAAGACAACTGGCCCAACGGCCCTCCGATCAAGATCACAGTCGAAGCTGCGGGAGTAGAGGCAGCGGAACGCATTCACGATTGGCTGTGGGTAACGGCTACCTCCCACGTAAGGAAATAAGTGGTCGATGGTAAGCTTGATTTTGTAAGTCCCAGGACAACTCGCACACCTTCAGCCCCTCGCCACTTCATCCAAAGCTTTACTTAATCTATCCAAGCCCGCTGCCAGCGTGTCACTATCGCAGGCGAAACCCAATCGAAAGTGTTCCGGCATCTCAAAGAAACTTCCCGGCACAACAGAGGTCTCATACTTTGTTCTTAGCAGAGCAATCAGCTTGTCGGTGGCTGCATGCCTCGGAAAAACGATGGTGCCAAATTCAGGTCTAATAGCTTCCAGATCATTACGCGAATCCAGGAATTGGTTTGCCAGCCTCAGATTTTTCTCCAGTAGTGCTCGGGCGCGCGAAGAAATCTTATCGAGTTGCGCCAAAGCAACCACACTTAAACGCTCCGCTGGGTGTGCCGCCATGACTCCGAAGAGGTCGTTCAACCGCCACATGCCTTGAGCCACGCTCGGCTCGGCGACGATCCAGCCGCAGCGAAGTCCGCTCAACCCGAAAGCCTTTGTCAGACTGCTTGTAACAACAAACTCGTTTCCCAGGTGAAAGGACGTGCGAACGGGCTTCTCAAAGAGTGACTCGAGATATACCTCATCAACGAGCACACGCGCGTTCACAGTGCGTGCGATCACACCTACTTGTCTCAGCGTTTCGTCATCAGTAAGCACGCCCGAGGGATTGTGAAGATTTGTGATGACTATAAGACTGGTTCGTGGGCTAATGTTTCGTTCGATTTCATCTGGAAGAATTTTGAAGCTGTCGTCAAATCGTCGATCGAAGCGTTTAACTTGCGCACCGAGGTATTCCGCCAGAGCTAGTAATGGTTCGTAGGTTGGACGCTCGATAAGAACCTCGTCGCCAGGCTTAACCAAATAAGCTATGGCCAAATGGTTAGCCAGCGACGTGCCGATAGCGGCAACGATCGACTCGTCGCTAACACCTAATCTTCCAGCCAAAGCCTGCTGCAAAGGCTCGTACCCATAGCCGCCGCCTCGCGTAAGCTCCAGTTGCTCCATACTTGCGTCAAGATCCGCCAAAGGAAAATTTCCAACTCCGCTTATAGCCAGGTTAAACCGGGCAGTCGACCGAGTCTTCGCCCAATGCATGTAGTCGGAGCTCATCCGACGCGTCCCGTTCATCCTGTTTTTCTCCCTCGCCAGAAGAAATATGCCGGAATACCCGCTAGGAGAATGACAAGGCCAATTAGCGTGTTCTCCGGATACTTGTAGACGGTATTAATCACCACCAGCCAGCAAACGATTACAAACAGCCCTGTCGTTACCGGGTGACCTGGCACGCGAGTGATGGCGTTGCTGTCGGAACGATCCCGGTCTTGTTTTCGCCTTCTAAACAAGAATATGCACATCGCTGTTAGCCCGAAGAAGATAAAGTCGACGGACACTACATAGTTCAAAATCTGCTCGTAACGACCCGAGAGTGCTATTACAACAGCCAGCACACCCTGTAGTGAGATGGCCACCACAGGGACGTGAGTCTTTGGATGAAGTCGTCCCACTTCTTTAAAAAACAAGCCGTCCTCCGCCATAGCAAAATAAACACGCGGAGCAGTCAGCATTCCTTGACTTAGAAACCCAAGCGTAGAGATAGCAATGCCGGCAGCAATCGCTCGGGCGCCGGTTTCTCCGAGCGCCAGTCGCATTACGTCGGAGGCCGGGGTTGTGGTCGCAGCCAAACCTTCCGTGCCGAGAACACGCAGACAAACGAAGTTCACGGCCAGATACAGAAGCACTACACCTGTAACACCGATTATCAAACCACGCGGCAGGTTCTTTCTTGGTTCGCGTATTTCA
>DASSCG010000384.1:0-3267 GCA_035697925.1 Pyrinomonadaceae bacterium | reverse complement strand
CATTGCACAAGCGTCAACGTACAAGTGATCAAGCGTTACTTCGGGGTAATCAAGGGCGACGCGTGAAACAGTCTGACGCCACAGCTGCGAAGTCTCCAACACATTGGCCTTGTCGACGGAAGTAACTTTTCGGCGACGCTTGCCTGCAGCCTCAAAAGCTACCCGCGCCACCCGCTCAATCTCATCTGCTGAATAACTCAGGGTGTTTCTGGCGGCTGAATCACCGTTTGAGCCAAAGAACCCGCGCGGTTCGCCGAAATAGAGACCTCCGAGCAATTCGCGGACGATGAGAATATCTGCGCCGCTGGCGATCTCGCTACGAAGGGGTGACATTTCCGCAATTGAATCGTACGAGATCGCCGGGCGGAGATTCGCAAAGCCGCCCAATGCACGGCGCAGAAGCAATAGCCCGGCTTCCGGTCTAAGATTCGGAGGAAGCGAATCGTATTCCGGCGCACCGACCGCCCCCAAGAGGACAGCATCACTCGCGAGGCACGTGTCCAGTGTCTGAGGAGGCAAAGGCGAACCAGTTTGTTTAATAGCAACGCCGCCAATTGGCCTCTCGACAAATTCAAATCGATGATCGTGGTTCACGGCCACAGCTCGCAAGACACGAACTGCCTCTGCTGTTACTTCTGGACCGATTCCGTCACCCGGCAAAACAGTTATCTTCATAAGTGAGCCATTCCATTAAAGCGATTATTCGTGACCAAGGGGGCAGTTCCACGTCGTTTCGACACTACCGATAGCTTGAAGCATGCACGCGAGATGCGGCCGCTTCGACAATAGCAACCCCAGAGCTTGTTCTCATTTCCGCACTGAGTAGGGAGATAAGATCCTGATCGTAGATTCGCTTCTTGCGATCGGCCAGCGCCGTAAACCTTCTGTAGGCTGCATCCAGGTCGGCATGCTCAAGCGAATAGCCGAGCTCCTCGTACCGCAACCCTAGCGCGTGGCGGCCGGAGTGTTTGCCCAATACGAGACTATTACTCGGAACACCGACCGATTCCGGGGTCATGATCTCGTAGCAGAGAGGGTTGTTAATTACTCCGTGTTGATGAATGCCCGCCTCATGGGCGAACGCGTTGCGGCCGACAATTGCCTTATTAGGCTGCACTTCAAATCCGATAATCGATGAAAGTAACTGGCTAGTTGGGTATAGCTCGCGTGTATTTACGCTTACATTAAAGTCCAACTGGTCGGAGCGGACGTGCATGGCCATGACTAGTTCTTCAAGTGATGCGTTGCCGGCACGCTCGCCGATGCCGTTGATAGTGCATTCAACCTGACGCGCTCCAGCAGCAATCGCTGCCAGGGTATTAGCTACGGCGAGGCCTAGATCGTTATGACAATGAACACTGATCGTAACTGGCCTTTCACCGACGACACGTTCGCGAACCGTAGCAATCAGCGACGCAAACTCCGACGGAAGGGTATAGCCCACAGTATCAGGAACATTGAGAATCGTAGCCCCTTCATCGACCGCCGCCGCGAACACCTCGCACAGATAGTCTACGTCGCTACGCGTTGCGTCCTCGGCTGAAAATTCCACTTCCTCGGCATAGTTCCGCGCCATTCGTACTGAGGTGCGGGTCATTTCCAACACTTCATTCCGAGTCTTGCGCAGCTTGTGTTTAAGGTGGATGTCGGACGTTGCGACGAAGGTATGGATCCGTGGATGCGCAGCGCCGGCCAGGGCCTCGGCTGCGCGAGCCACATCTTGTTCTGCCGTGCGGCACAGAGCGGCTACGGTAACCTGCCGGCAGGCATTGGCGACGGCCCTGGCTGCTGCGAAGTCTCCTTCAGAAGCAATCGGGAAACCGGCCTCGATCACGTCAACGCCTAATTTTTCTAGCTGCCGTGCCATCCGTAGCTTCTCATCAAGGTTCATTGAACATCCTGGGCTTTGTTCACCATCACGCAAGGTGGTGTCAAAAACAGCGACTCGCTCTGTAGTCATAGAGGTCCTCCAGCCTAATTCAAAGCCGCAATCCTAGGACTCGGTTCATCCAAAGTCAAAGTTATTATCTTTATAGAAAGATAACTAATCATGATAGGATAATCCCATGAGAGAGGGCTCATAACGGAGCCCACGAGGTCAGAGATGGATATTAACCAGCTTGAAGTGCTGTTGACTGTGGCGCAGGAGCAAAGTTTTTCGCGCGCTGCTCAGGCTCTACACCGCACGCAACCGGCGGTGAGCCAGGCAATTCGGAGGCTCGAGTTGGAGCTCGGAGAGCCTCTTTTTGACAGGTCGTCCAAAGACGGTACTTTGACGGCGGCGGGTCGCGTGCTTCACGAGTTCGCTCAACAGATGCTCAACCTGCGACAGGGAGCACACACTGCCATTAAGGAGTTGAAAGATCTGCAGCGTGGAAAACTCACACTCAGCGCAAATGAGTACACGGTCATGTATCTCTTACCAATCCTCCCCGTCTTTCGCGCTCGCCATCCTCATATCAAGGTCGAAGTGAAACGAAGTCTCGCCAGCCGGATTCCTTCCCAGATTCTGGACCGCGACGTTGAGATTGGGGTGGTCTCATACAAACCTGGTGATTCCGCTATCTCGTCAGTATCAGTTTTGACTGATGAGTTGGTTTTGGTTGTGGCTCCCAATCATCCGCTCGCAAGGAAGGAAGTGGTCTCAATCCGCGAATTGGGGGCGGAGTCCTTCATAGCGCATAACGTGCCTTCTCCCTATCGAGAGAAAGTGGTGCGAACTTTTGAGAAATACAAGACTCCGCTAAACATCTCGATTGAGATGCCGACGCTTGAGGCAATCAAAAGACTGGTGGAGCAGGGAATGGGCGTTGCGCTGATACCGCGCTTAGCTACACAGGCAGAGTTGGCAGGCAAACAACTAATGGCTTTAACTGTTAAAGAGATGCGTTCCGAGAGAGCGATTAATTTGATCTATCGCAAGGGAGCAAATTTATCGCACGCAGCAAAGGCTTTTCTTAGGGTGGCCAGAGACGCACGGAAATAGGCGGATAGTGTCAGGCAGGTTATGAGGCGAAGATCATTTTCCATTTCTCATTTCTCATTTGTCATTTGTCATTGGGGGTTCAACCTGGAGCACAGCACAAGCATTGAAGAGGCACAATCGGGTGACGCAGATTCCGATGAGAGTGACCGTTGATTGGAGAGAAATGACAAATTAGATGACAACTACAAAATTAGAAAAGAAAATGACAAATGACAAATGAGAAATGGGAAATGAGAAATATGAATCGAGGAATCAGAAATGTTTCCTAGGCCCCTGCCGAC
>DASSCG010000383.1:0-5034 GCA_035697925.1 Pyrinomonadaceae bacterium | reverse complement strand
TACATTGACTTCCTCAACCGTGAGCCTGACTCTTCCGGCCTCGACTTCTGGACGAACCAGATAACGGTTTGCGGCTCTGACACAAATTGCGTGGCCGCTCGTCGCGTGAATGTTTCCGCTGCGTTCTTCCTCTCCATCGAGTTCCAGAAAACCGGCTTTTTGATCTACCTCATGCAAAAAGCATCATTCGGCGACATGCCACGTTACCAAGAGTTCCTTCGCGACACGCGGCAGATAGGAAATGGAGTCATTGTCGGGGCGCAAGGATGGGAGGCACTTTTGGAAGCGAACAAACTCGCCTTTATCGATGAGTGGGTGAGTCGTGCTGCGTTCAGGAACGAGTACGACACCAGGTCAGACGCCGAATTCGTGGACTCGCTATTCACCAACGCCGGGATTGTAGATGTTGCGGCTCGTGAGATCTTCGTAGCCGGGCTGCAAGCCGGTACCGAGACGCGAAGTTCGGTACTGCGCAAGATCACGGACAATCAGTCCTTCTCGCAGAGGGAATTCAACTCTGCCTTTGTGCTGATGCAGTATTTCGGCTATCTGAGAAGGAACCCGGACGACCCACCTGACAATAGCTTTGACGGCTTCAACTTCTGGCTGAATAAGATCAACCAGTTCAATAGCGACTTTGTTACTGCTGAAATGGTCGAGGCTTTCATCTCCTCGAGCGAGTACAGGCGGAGGTTCGGCTCGCAATAGCACGCTGCTGAAAACCTGACAACGGCTTAATTTGAACGGCGCTCTTTTTTGATGTGGACGCCTGGGCAAGACGTGACACAAGCCCGTCCCCGGTGCAATAGCGCCGGGGTGGCTCGTGTCGCCACCAGCTGACTCGCGTAGACGCTCCGTTCAAAAACTAGGAGTGGAAACCCAGGCGATGATCCAGGAGAGGAATGATCCAGGAAAGCATTGCATAAAAAGTCGAAAACTCATGGGTGCGTGCAGGAAAGTAACGCTGAAAGCGTTGGCCAATGTCAGCCCAGGGTTTGCTTTGAAACCCTGGGTTCAAAATGCCTGGCACGATTGACCGCAACCCTGAAGGGGTTGCGCGGCTCTGCGGTTAACAAACCCCGGCGCAACTCCTTCAGAGTTGCGCCTTCGAGAAATTGGGTGCGTTTTCCCAGGGTTGCCAAAGCGCAACCTTGGGCTGGAATTGGCGAACGCTTTCAGCGTTATTCATTTCCGATAAGTCTTCTCAAGGGTGGTTATCAATTCGACTTTTTGTGCAAAGCCATCCAGGAGAGGCCCGAGACGCATGTTGTGAACAAAGTATACGTACTAACAACTTAACGCGGCCTATTGGCTTTTCTCTCTTCCCGTTTGTCCAGAACGAAGTTCAGGTATAAGGCGAGGGCGATTATCAAACCGACGAATAAGAAGGATAAAATCATCATAGAAGCAAACCGTCCTCCGTCAAGAGTAAAAAGTCAACTGGTTCGGCTCTCCATTATCTGGCAGCATGATTGAGCCCCCTTCCTCATACTACCGCACTTCCGCCGACACATCCTTATAACCCTCCACGCCAGCTACGGCTTTTTCAATTAAGCAATAATTCTTTGAGGCTACGCTCAGCTGCACATCATTGGCGCACAATGCTGACATGCTATTGTAATGTGCGAAGACAGAAGGATGCCGATGAAAAGCTGCCGCGAGTATTTTCACGAAGCTTCATGAAATCGATTAGTGCCGGGAGCTGCAGGTCAGGCCCAATCTCTTGCTTAGGTATTCATGCGCCCATCCTCGGCGGCAAAAGGCCGACACTCCACATGAGACTCAGGGCCAAGAATTAATCGTATGACGTCCCAAGGTTGCAAGACAGTTTGTATCACGAACCTTCCTGACTTAGAGGAAAGTCGGCAGACGGGGTTGTTGGTTTTGTGGGAAGAATTGATGGCCTCCGACCCCACATCGACGTTCTATCAAGGACCAGTCTGGTGCATGGAATGGTACCGTAGCTACGGCGACTGCTTTACTCCGCTGGTCCTGCTCATGACATCAGACGGAGTGTTAGTTGGGGTCGTGCCGCTTGCAGTGGAAAAAGCCACCGGGCGTCTCACATTTGCCTCGGACAACATGGCTGATTACCGTGAGGTCGTAACGAGGCCCGCTTACCGAGAAGCGGTCGTCGCTGAGATGCTTCGCGTTTACAAATCCGGTTCATTTCCGAACACGTTTCGACTTGGGCCCACTCAGCCAGAATCGAAGACCGTCGACATCGTATGTCAATTAACCGCGCCAGCATTAAAACTGAGGACGATTACCAGAGGGCATGCGTGCTGGCGTTTTTGGTTCAACGAACCTGCCGCGGCAATGAAAATTGCCGCCAAGGAATCCGTTCGACGGCATCTGAACTATTACAAGCGCCAAGGTCCGGTCTTGCTTCAGCACATCACGGACGCTGATACCTGGAACACTATTAAGGATGAATTCTTCGACCAGCACTCACTAAGACAGCTGGCGGTCGGGAGACCTATCTCATTCAATGAGCCACGAAAAAGAGAATTTTACGGTGCGCTGATTGAACACCACTCAGAGATTGTGCACGTCACCGTGCTCCGCGCCGCCGGTAAGTTCATCGCCGGACATTTCGGGTATCTCTGGAGAGATGTGCTGTACTGGGGCGCCTCAAGCTTCGACGTCCGAGAAGAAAGACATTCGCCTGGCCAGGTCCTGATCGCTCTCCTTTTACAAAGACTTTCCATGGACGGACTCAATGGTGTGGATTTCACGCTTGGGACCGAAGACTTTAAAGCGCGTTTCGGCAACAGTTGCGTCAGTTTGCCTTCGGTGGAAATCTACGCAAAGGGGCGACCATACTTTACTCGAAAGATCCGCGATCGAATCGTCACGAGCGCGAAGGCATTAGTGGCGAACAGCGCGGGCCAGCGAAAATGGAGTGCCATCAGACAACTGGGAGAATATATACGTCGTGAGGCCGAACAACTTCGCGAGTCGGGTTTGAAAATCGGCTTGGCCAATTTGACCAAGCGAGGTCTTGAGAATTTCACTCAGAAGACTAAAGAGCTAATTTACGTCGCGACGCCGGACAAAGCTCACCTCAGCGAATTAAGATTGGCGCCCGGCCAAACTTTTTCGTTTCGCACCAATGAAATTAACGACTTGCTGAAGTATGCCAACGCCTCGCGCGAGACCTTGCGGGAGCTTGTAGCGGCAATAAAAAGCACGTCAGGGCTTTATCAAAGCGAGCGCAGCCTTCATACAATTCTCTTAAACGACCGCCTGGCAGGCTGGGGATGGTCACACTTGCCCGAAGCAGTGTCGCTGTCAGCGGGGCTTCCGCAACTTCCGGAGTCACACCCTGACGTAGTCATGATCTTTGGCACATTCGTACTCCCGGAATATCGGCAGAAACAACTGGAGCAGGCACTCTTGTCACACATCCTAAGGGAAAGATTCGACAGTGGGGCACGGACCGCATATGTTCTATGTGGCGAAACGAACATCGCACTGCGAGAGGCATTGGAGAGCGTCGGATTTCGCCCGCTACCGGTCAACTCCTCACAATAAATCGTCGCAACGCGCGAAGACGATTCAGTTCCGCCTAACGTTGCTAGAACATGCTGACAAGCCAACAATTTAATGCTGCGCTCTCAGCTTTACTTGCAACCGATGGGAAAAGTTTTTTGCCCGGTCTTTCAACCGCAACAGTCTTAAGAATTCCCCGCCTAGTGTGGAGATGCGGTTAACGAGACGATGGGAGAGAACCAACAGAAGATTGGGCCATGTGCGGCGAAAGTAGTGTATGCGCGCGCACCTAATGCTTGCAGTTGAAAAGAACTTTTTGTATTCGTGCTCGCTACCGCCAAAATCCAGGAACCGAAATCGTTGCTCTGCGAATAGCCTTTCGAGCATCAAATACAAAAGAACCCTGCCCGGCGACCATTCCCGGAACTCCGGGTCATAGCCGAGATGCTCATAGATTAGACTTTCGTCTTGCTCATCGCAGAAGATATATGCGACCGGTCGTTCGTAGTGGAAAAGGATATAACCTCGGACCGCGTCGAAGTTCGCAAGAGACACTAATCTCTCACGAAACTTATCGGAAGAAGGAAGACCTTGTCCGATTTTCTCCTGATAAGTCTTCTGCGACACCTCGCGCGCGAATTCGAAAAACTCCGCCATCTCCGTAGCTGAGCGAAACTCTCTCCAGCGAATCTGGCCACCGCAAAAATCCGAAAATTTCCGCACGCTCTTACGTAGGTTACCTCGGGATTTGGAGGAGAACTTTTTCAGGTACGCGGCGAACGTCCCGCGTAAATCGATGTAGTACCGATTCTCATTAACGGTCACATAACGAATCGAATTTGTTTGAAAGGTCAGGTGAGGAAGGTCTTTATTAACTGGCTGTCCGGAGACGACTGCGACTTCGACGCCGGTTCCGAAGTCACTCCACGGCGGAAGCGTGTCTGCGATGTTGGTTGTGAGCTTTGTGAAAGGAACGTCCAACGTGACGCCAGGAACATTCACTTCCGCGAGACAAAAGCCTCCGAGCATAAACTGTAACGGCTGCGAGTACTCCACCCAGTCGTCTTTTGCACAAGGGGTCACAACTGCCGCGTTCCTGGGCTCAAGGTCCGGCTTTACCGTGCTCATCGGTATAAAGACGCAAAGTTAGGCAGGCTTGCCCATAGTTTCCGATGCCGTGTACCTATATATCGAGAACCAACCTTTATGCGTGAGTTTCACCAGGAAATCGGCATTGTCAAACAAGTATCCGCATTGAGGGTTCGAGTACACGATGTAAATTTCGCGTGGGTGAGCTTCAGCGGATGCTTGTATGTTGCCCAGAACTTTCGCCATGATCGGCTCGTTAAAGGGATTCGCCATAAACACCAACAATTTACCGGCCGGCAGTGGGAAATCTACGGCGTCCATACAAACGCTGGTCAGCGCTTTACACTTCTGCGTCCTGCTCAGGTAGGTCTCTATATTTCCTTTGGCTATCTTGTCAAGTTGCGAGGAAAACTCAATTCCGACGATCTGCTTGAACGGATACTCCGAGGC
>DASSCG010000382.1:0-3985 GCA_035697925.1 Pyrinomonadaceae bacterium | reverse complement strand
TCGAGCTCAACCAGAACTATGTGCTCGTCCGCATCACCTATTCCCAACTTTTGCAGTCAATGGGACGAAATGAAGAGGCATTCGCCCAGATCGAACAGGCGCGACAGCTTGACCCGCTCGATGCGGGAATCGCGATGAACGTAGGCGACTTCTTCTACTTCACGCGTCGTTATGATGAGGCGGTAGCGCATTACAGCCGGACGTTGGAGCAGAACCCAGACTTCCAGCCGGTGGCGCTAAAGCTTGTGCGCGTACATACGAAGACCGGCGATTTCGCGGAGGCCGAGAAGATTCTCCGGACAACTGGGGAAGTGGTGCGTGGCCGGGAAACCAGTCTCGCGGCGTGGGGGCGTCTCCATGCAGCAGCGGGACGTCGCGCGCAGGCGCTGAAAGTCATCGGTGAGTTGAAGGTGCAGGCCACCAAGCGGTACATCCCACCCTACACATTTGCCGAAATTCACGGACTTCTTGGCGACCGCGACGAGGCCTTCGCGTGGCTGAACAATGCCTTAGAAGAGCGCACAGATTGGTTGGTGCTGCTCAAGATCAATCCCCTGATGGATCCGATGCGCGCTGATCCGCGTTTTGCGGAGCTGCTCCGGCGAGTAGGACTTCCTTAGTAAACCATGGGGCATTCCGCTAAAATCTATATGCTCTCAAATCGCAAACTGTCTGAAATGGGAAACTGAAAAATGAACTGCCCATCCTGTGGCCACGAAAACATCGACGGAACTGATCGTTGCGACAATTGCTTGTCGCCTTTTCGCGATCTTGATGTTCCCCGCGTTGATGCAGCCGAAGGCTTGGCCCGGTCCGTAATGGCCGACAACTTGGGACGACTGGACCAGGAAAAAACGATCCACGTTACTCCTGACACACCGGCAATGGATGTGGTCCGTCGAATGAAGGAGGCAAACTCCGGATGCGCTTTAGTATTGAATGACGGGAAGTTGGCAGGAATTTTTACGGAGCATGATGTCTTAACGAAGATGACTGGACAGGAAGCTCGTTCAACCGCTGCAGTGCGGGAATTGATGAGTCCAAATCCGGAAGTGCTTCATGAGTACGATTCAGTAGCCACCGCGTTGAACAAGATGTCCATCGGTCGTTACCGGCACATCCCGGTGAAGAAGAACGATGGCAGTTTTACCGTCACCTCCATTAAGAGCGTCTTAAATTACATTGCTAAAGAAGATTGGTGATTTCGCCCTCAACTCGCCCACTCCCCCACACGGTGAGACAGCCAAATTTTGTCACTTCGAGGAGCCAATATTTGACTGCTCCATATCACCGTGACCGAATAGCAGTCTAGTGGTGAAATATCGTTCTTCGTTTTGACCAGATCTACCTGCCCTAACCAACATTCAAGGCTCAAATCCCCAATAAACAACAGGACTTAAGTTAAAAGCATCCCAGCACCCGAGCGGCATACGAGGTGCAGATGCTTTTGCGTGCGCTGTCGCCCGGCACACTAGTCCTCCGGTCCTCGTTGACACTTTGGTAAATCAAATGTCACGTGCGGGTGAAAATTCTGGCCAAAAAACAGTGTGGCCGTCTACCTCTGCTTTCGCGCCACTCCCAGAGAGGTCAGCGGGCTACGCCAAGACAGTGCGTCTGATACTTGCGACCGCGATCAGCGCTTCTCTAGCGATAGCAGCCGGAACATTTATTGGACAGTGGTGGCTCAACGCCATCGTCGTAGGTATCGGAACTCTGGTTGTGCTTTATTGTACTTACCACCTGCCGAAGGAAGAGGCAGTCGAGTCAATGAATGAGTCTTCACCGGAAACAATAATGGAAACGCCGTCAGTCAAAATCTCGCCGGATCCCTCGGAGCTGTTTCGCGCCGCTTTCGACCACGCTGCGATTGGAATGGCCCTCGTATTACCGAGCGGTCGCTGGCATAAAGTAAACCCGTCGTTATGTGAGATCCTGGGGTACTCCGAGCTCGAACTACTCTCACGTGAGTTTCAAGAATTTGTGCATCCCGATGACCGCGCTCCTTCAATGGCGAAACTGGAACACTCACTCAACGGCAAGACTGCGAATTTCCAAACCGAAACCAGATGCATTCACAAAGACGGCCGAGTTGTTTCGGTACTCTGGAGCGTCTCTCAGGTTCAGTTGAAGAACGGCGAGTCTCATCAGCTGATCTTTCAGATACAGAACATTTCCGATCGCAAGGAAGCAGAACAAAAACTGTTGCACGATGCCTTCCATGATGCGTTGACGGGACTTCCGAATCGCGCCCTGATGATCGATCACTTGAAGTTCACCATAGCGCGCGCTAAGCGAAAGCCCGGTTTAATGTTTGCCGTCCTCTTTCTGGATCTGGATCGGTTCAAGCTCGTTAATGACAGTCTTGGACACATGATTGGTGACCAATTGCTGGTTGGTATTGCTCGACGGTTGGAGACCTGTTTGCGCCCGGGAGATACAGTCGCGCGAGTAGGTGGAGATGAATTCACGATCCTTTTGGAAGAGATTCACGAAGAAAAAGAAGCGATCTTGGTGGCCGAGAGAATCCATCAGGAACTCAAGAAGCCCTTCAATCTGAGCGGCCGCGATGTCTTCACCACGGTTAGCATCGGCATCGCTCCCAGTTCAATCGTTTATGACGAGCCTGACGAGATCCTACGAGACGCCGACACGGCGATGTACCGCTCTAAGTCACTGGGCAAGGCGCGGCATGAAATGTTCGATGAACAGATGCACGATCATGCTCTCAACATCCTTCAGATCGAGACGGACCTTCGCATGGCCCAGGAACGCCAGGAGTTCTTTATCCATTATCAACCCATCGTGGCACTTGATGATTTTCGGCTCTGCGGTTTCGAAGCGTTGGTTCGTTGGCAGCATCCGGTGCGCGGCCTGATTTCGCCGCTAGATTTTATTCCGGTCGCGGAAGAGGGTGGACAAATAGTGCAAATTGGTCAGTGGGTATTGAGGGAGGCTTGCTTCCAAATTCAACGCTGGCAAGCGAAATTTCCTTCGGATAAACCTCTCTACATGACGGTCAATCTTTCTGCCAGGCAGTTTGCACAACCTGACTTAATCGATCAGGTTCGAGACATTCTCAATGAGACTGGCGTTGACCCGGCGTCCTTGAAATTGGAGATCACTGAGAGCATGGTGATGGACGATTTTGAATCCGCGGCAGCAATGCTATTCCAATTGCGCGCCCTGGGAGTGAGGCTGAGCATCGACGATTTCGGCACAGGCTATTCATCTCTGACTTACCTGCATCGCTTTCCGATTGATACCTTGAAAATCGATCGCTCCTTCGTCAATTGCATGGATAAGGAGAATATGGAGATTGTGCGGACTATCCTGATGCTGGCTGAGAATCTCGGCATGGACGCAGTAGCTGAAGGTGTCGAGACTCAAGAGCAGTTGACGTTACTGCGCTCACTTAACTGTCAGAACGGTCAGGGCTATTTCTTCTCGAAGCCTCTCGACGTCGCCGGAGCCGAAGCCATCATTTCAGAGACGTATGCTCCACGCTCGACAATGGTCGCTTAAGGACTTGCCCTAGGCGACTCCAGCTTAGGCTTTTCACCTCACCAAGACCCAAGTTCCACACTACGAATTACCTGGAAACTCATTCACCCGATCGCGCTTGGGCCAGGCGCTGTGCCTGGCGGCGTACCGCTTCGGAAATGTTGCGGTTCTGCGAAAGGTGCTGCAGATCCTTTGTGCGTATGCTCGGAAGAATTACGATCGAGGTAGGAATCGGAGTTCGAGAGTTGCGACACAAGTTGTGAATAATCGTATACGAACGAGCCCAGGCCCGATTCTTGGAGATCAAGCGAAGAACTTCGTCCGATACAGTTCGCATCGAAGCGATGTTTTCCACCTCGTGATCAGTGATGCGCGGGTTGTTAATGACACCTGCTGCAACGATGCGGTTGGAATCGCGAATCAAAATACTACGGGCCTCGCGATCGCCTTTCCTCGCCATCTTTACACGGTCCCTGGCGTTCAT
>DASSCG010000381.1:0-5352 GCA_035697925.1 Pyrinomonadaceae bacterium | reverse complement strand
CGGGATGCCACAGCTCGTTTGCGTCAAGCAAACAATGATTTTGCCCGCATGTACCCCGGCGACTCAGGACGCCGGCAACCTGTGCACACTGTCTATGGCGGGGCTCATTTGTTTAAGGCCGATTCCGTCCGGCGGCTGGGGGCGTTAGCTCGACGCTCTCTGGACCAGTTTGCCCCCGACTTTCTCGCGTTCGCGAAAGCGATCAGCCTCCCAGGGACTGAGGACTTGCCCGACTCCGTCGAGGACGCAGAAGAGCTGAATGAGCAACTGGAAACCAATCCCGAAGGCGTACGTGTGGAAAACAAATCCGCATGGCTCGCCTATACCATCTATCGCCGCGTGACTGAAAAGTTGCGTCGGGAGCCTGTTGAGGACTTTCGTATTGATTTCGAGGACGGATACGGAAATCGTCCCAATGCCGAAGAAGACGGCCATGCTATCGCGGCTGCTGCGGAAGTGGCAGATGGACTCAGTAATAACACCCTGCCACCGTTCATAGGCATTCGCATTAAGCCTTTCTCGGAGGAGCTCCGCGAAAGAAGTTTCCGGACATTGGATATTTTCGTCTCTGCGCTTTTGGAAAAGACCGGCGGCCAGCTTCCGCCAAACTTCGTAGTTACCCTACCCAAGATTACGATCCCTGAACAGGTTGCCGCGTTGGTCGATGTCTTTGACTCACTCGAAAAGGAGACTCAACTATCATCCGGCGCTTTGAAGATGGAGATGATGATCGAGACTACTCAATCGATCATAAACAGCGAAGGCAGGATTAATCTGCCACTGTTGCTAGCCGCAGCGAGCGGCCGTTGCGTAGCCGCTCATTTTGGTACCTATGATTACACAGCCTCCTGTGACATTACGGCCGCTTATCAGCACATGATGCATCCGGCTTGTGACTTTGCTAAACACATGATGCAAGTTTCCTTTGCCGGAACCGGAGTGTGGTTGTCTGACGGAGCGACGAATATCATGCCGGTCGCACCGCACCGATTCGTAGAGGGCGGACCACCCTTGAATGCGGAGCAGATTGAAGAGAACCGGGCAGTTGTCCATCGTGCTTGGAAGCTTCATTACAATCACATCCAACATTCATTGGAGAATGCTTTTTACCAAGGGTGGGATCTGCATCCCGCACAACTTCCCACACGTTACGCGGCGGTCTATGCATTCTTTCTGGAGAGCCTGGACGCTGCATCGGAACGGTTGAAGAATTTTGTAGAGAAGGCTGCCAAGGCGACACTGGTAGGAGATGTGTTTGATGATGCAGCTACCGGCCAGGGTCTGCTCAACTATTTCCTGCGGGCTAAAAACTGCGGCGCATTAACCGAGGAGGAGGCCGTCGAGTTGTCCGGCCTAACTATAGCCGAGCTTAGTTCCGGTTCGTTCATGAAGATTTTGAATAACCGGCAGAACTTGTAGGATTTTAACTATTGCTGTTATCGAACAATGCTTTTAGCTCCATTGTTTTCGAAAGAGGAACAGTGATGACATCTTTCATGAAGTTAGTTTCGATCTTAGTGGTAGTGAGCGTTTCAATGACAATTTTGGGCAATCAGAAAGACCGAAGCGCGAGCACCGGTAATGATCCTGAGCTGGCCAAAAAGATTCGCCGCTTTGCGCCCACCGCCTTGACCGCTGATACTTCTCGACTTTCACCTGGGGACCGCAAGGCATTGCACAAGATCATTGAGGCAGCAAAGTTAATGGATCCTCTCTTTCTTCGTCAGGTCTGGGGTGGAAATGAGGCGCTGAAGCAAAAACTCGAAGCCGACAAGAGCGTTGTGGGACGGCAGCGGCTCCACTATTTCATGATTAACAAAGGTCCGTGGTCCAGAATCGACAGCAACGAAGCCTTCATTGAAGGTGTACCCGAAAAGCCACACCATGCCACCTATTATCCCGACGACATGACCAAGGACGAGTTTAATAACTGGGTGGCTGGTTTACCGGAAGAAGAAAAAACGAAGGCTACCGGCTTCTTCTACTTAATCCGGCGAGGTGACGATGGAAAACTAAAGACCGTACCGTACAACGAAGCTTACGCCGAGTTTCTCAAGCCCGCGGCGCAACTTCTGAATGAAGCCGCGGAACTAACAACCAATCAGACTCTCAAACAGTTCCTGAGCAAACGCGCAGCCGCCTTTTCCTCCAACGACTACTACGCCAGCGACGTCGCCTGGATGGACCTTAATTCGCCCATAGAAGTCACGATCGGGCCGTACGAGACTTACGAAGATGGGTTATTTAGTTATAAGGCTGCATTCGAAGCGTATGTGACACTGCGCGATGAAGCAGAATCGGCGAAGCTGGCAAAGTTCAGTCAGTATCTGCAAGAGCTTGAAGACAACCTTCCCATGGAGGCCCGTTACCGCAATCCAAAGTTGGGAGCCGCATCTCCGATCCGGGTAGTCAATGAGGTGTTCAGTTCTGGCGAAGGTAATAGCGGAGTCCAAACTGCAGCCTACAACTTGCCAAACGATGAACGCGTAGTTAAGGAGAAGGGTTCCAAGCGAGTAATGCTCAAGAACGTACAGGAGGCGAAGTTTCAAAAGACTCTTACTCCAATTTCTCGCGTAGTGTTAACCCCTCGGGATCAAACCTTGCTCTCATTTGAGTCGTTCTTTACGCACATACTCGCTCATGAATTGATGCACGGTCTGGGGCCGCATAACATTACAGTCAACGGTCAGGCAACCACAGTGCGTCAACAACTCAAGGAGCTGTCCTCCGCTTTTGAAGAAGCGAAAGCTGACATTACTGGCTTGTGGGCCTTGCAATACCTGATCGATAAGGGCGTGGTTGAAAAACGCATGGAACGCTCGCTCTACACTACTTTCCTGGCAAGCACTTTCCGCTCGGTGCGCTTCGGGATCACCGAGGCCCACGGCAAAGGCATTGCTCTCCAGTTCAACTATCTAACAGACGAAGGTGCGTTCGAAGTGAACGAGCAGACCGGTAGGTTTAGTGTTAATGAAGCCAAGGTTAAAGACGCGGTACGCAAACTAACCGGCGAGATCCTCACCGTGCAAGCGGAGGGCTCTTACGATAAGGCAAAGGCGCTGCTTGATAAATACGCTGTGATCAGGCCTTCGATGCAGAAAGCACTGGATCGCATGAAAGATGTCCCGGTCGATATCGAACCGATCTTTCCTCTGGCAAAGTAGAACTTCTCTACTGACCCGGCATCGCGGGAGTGTTGCTTATCAATTGGGATAGATTAGCGGCACGGCGAAAATCGACATCAATATCCTTCGACGAAAGCGTATCTAGCGGAGCTCCGGGTTTGCCGTTTGTAAAATAAGCGAAGTCTTCCAGTTTCTGAACTTGCGCGGCGGAAACGGTTTTGTGTTCTGCCTCATTCAGGGTGGTAGCTAAATCACCGAGGATGTCTGGAATCTCTGTCGGAGTTACCTTCGCCAGGACGTCGTCAACCAGTTCCGGCCAGCGGTCACAAAATATTAACCATTTGATTAGCTTCCGCTGACGCACACGTGACCAGGTGGTGTCCTGTCGCTGCAAAAGAATCTTGGTCAATCGGTGAAGATTGACCAGCCGTTTGATCTCCCGCGGATTGTCGTCCAAAAAGTCGTTGTAATCCCGGAACGCTTCCAACTCATCAGCAGTGTCCTCAGCCTCTTTGAGCTGCACTGGCACAATTTCCAGCAAACCACCAAGATCGTAAGGCAGTTCAACTGCGCCGCCACTGCCTGGTTCTCCTGAAGGTTCTACCTTAGTAGCCGAGGTCTTTCTAGCAGCCAGTTCAAACCGAGCCGTCGAACTGAAGAGCGTGGTCAAGTAATCGGCGCGCGGCATTGTTCCCTGGAGGTAAAAAGAGATTTGAATGATCTTACGGAGATAACTGTCGGGTTTGCGCTCGGTAGGAGTGTCTTTGTAATGAGACTTGATCGCGCGATAAATCATTTCCGTATCCATGCCGACGAAAACAAAAAACTCGCAGCTGGCAAGAATGAGATTGATTGCTTGCAGCAGCTCCATAATCTTGTCTTCAGAGCACCGATCAAGATCGTCAATGTAGACTACGACTCGACTTCCCGGCCGCCTCCGGTTCAGAAATTTGTAGACAAAACGCAGGTCATCTTTGACGCGATGCTGAAAGCCCATCTGCTCGCGATAATCCGGCATTCGCACATAGCTCAGCACTCGCTGGCTTACCGGCTGCGCCACTTTCAGCACCTGCGACGAGATCAACCAGATGGTGAAGAGTGCTGAACCCGTTGGCAGTAAAATCCGCAGCAGTACTCCTAGCGGTTGTTCAATTTTTTCCGGCGGTATGATCTGGCGAAATGATCCAAGAATGACCAGAGCAGCCACCAGGCAAGCGATGGCAAGCGGTAACAGGAGGTTGAGTGTGAGCTCTCCTTTCCGCTCTTTCCAGGCATACTGAATCCTGAGCCACTGCCGCCAGCCCCAAGGCAGCGTCTGTTCCATGCGTTCACTAATCTGGCTGGCGAGTCCGGCCCAGGTCTGCTTCGCATCCTCGAACTGCCAGGCATTGAAGGTCACGCTCAAAACGTTTTTCTCGGCCTCTCTCCGCATCAGATTCCAGAGTTCAGCTTCTTCCTTCCGAATTGTCTCGCACTCCTTCTGTAAACTTTCATTGTTCGGTTCGTTGCGCAGATTCTGTTCTGCCGTGATGAGTTTTGCGACCAGATCATTCCAATACTGAGTTCTTGTCTCGCCATTCAGCTCGGAACGTTTTACGTTCCGATTGATATCTGCATATTTGATCAGGGCGCCATCCACGAGTCTCATGAAGGAAGACTTGCCTCGGCCCCAGGGCCCGTGGATGCCGATGGTTAAGGGAGGCTGCGTTTGTGGATGCATGACGAAGCGAGCGAGAGCATTGGCATAATCACTAACATCCAGTTGATCCTTAGTGGCTGGTTCATCTCGATGGAAAGAGGAATCCGTGTACTTATAGGCGAACTGTGCCTGTCCCGACGCAGCACTGTCCTCCTTCGGTAATGTGATCTCCAAAAAGTGTGGGTCATCTTCGGGAAGTGCAAAATCTTTGGGTGCTCCCGATAACACCAGGCCCACGCGCTCGGGTAGTTGAGCGTAACTGGATAGCATCTCGATTGCCGCCTGCCAATCTCCTACGTCGGTTGCTTCCTCACTGAGCTCTCCAAACAACACCAATCGCTGACCTTTTTTTAAGTTCGACTCATTGAGGAGCGGTATCCATAATTTGCGGAGTTTCTCCTGGGCCACGATTCCATGCTTGGCTTGAAACATTGGTTCGAGGGGCGACTCGTTACCGGTTGGATTCTCCAGGTAGGGTTTGGCGATCCGCTTCCAGGCGTCCTCGGTGAAAGATGGTTCTAAGTCTCC
>DASSCG010000380.1:0-2750 GCA_035697925.1 Pyrinomonadaceae bacterium | reverse complement strand
GCGGTGCCTCCTTCATTGCTCGGGTTGTAGGCCAACAAGATTGCCTTGGCACCGTCAGCTATACGATTAATTATTCTTGGACGTCCTTCCACCAGCACCATCACGACTGGCTTCCCTGTCGACAGGATTGCTTCCGCGAGCTTAAGTTGAGGTTCTCCCAGGTTCAGGTCCGTAATGTTGCCGGGAGTTTCACAGTAGGAACCTTCGCCAAGACATAACACCACCACATCCGCGTTCTGAGCTGCGCGAACTGCTGCGGCAATATCCACTTCCTCTTCCTTATCTGTGGGCGTACTGTTTGAAGGCGAGCCCGCGGGGCGGGTAATGCGCGTACCCTGAACGAAGGTTAAATTACCGGGCCCAATCTTCGCTTCGATTGCCCGACGAATCGTGTGTCGATCTTTGGGATAGAGAGACTCTTCAGAACCCTGCCATACGTAACTCCAACCATTATTAAGCGAGATGATCGAGTCGGCGGTGGGGCCCGTCACGAGAACCTTCGTAGTCTTGGATAACGGCAAAATATTTCCGTCATTCTTTAGCAGTGTCATCGATTCCTGTGCCGCTTGCAGGCTCACCTGCCTGGACTCTGGTAGCCCGAACTTGGATTTGAGCGCGGGGTTAGGTCCGGGGTTTTCAAACAAGCCCAGCTCATACTTAACGCGCAAAATGCGTCGGACAGCTTCATCGATTCTCGACTGTGGAACCGCCCCCTCCTTTACTAACGCGATCAGATGATCGCTGAAGCTGTAGTCGGTGGGCACCATGCTCATGTCAATCCCCGCCATGATGGCCATTCGGGTGGCTTCTTTTTCGTTCGCTGCCACGCGCCAAATCGTCACCAGTTTTTTAATATCTTCCCAGTCAGAAACGACAAAGCCTTTGAATCCGAGTTCGCCACGCAGAATGTCTGTGAGGATGTGATGATTGATATGACCGGGGACGCCATTAATCTCTCCGGAATTAATCATTATTGTGCGCGCGCCGGCTTTGACCGCACCATCAAAAGACGGCAAGAAATATTCGCGTAGATAATTTTCGGGAATCCACGCAGGCGTGCGGTCTCTACCAGTTAATGGGAAGCTGTAGCCCATGTAATGCTTCAAACTCGATGCGACATTTTCCTGCGAGGCAACATCAGACCCTTCTAGCCCGCGCACAAACGCAACGCCCATCACTTTGGCAAGATATGGGTCTTCACCGAAAGTTTCCCAGAATCTGGGCCATAGAGGTTGTCGACCCAGGTCGAGTACGGGTGAGAAGCTCCAGGGAATTCCCGCGGCGCGCGTTTCAACCGCGGCGATCTCAGCAGCACGTTTCATCAACTCGGGATTCCATGTCGCTGCCATCCCGATTTCCTGCGGGAAAAGAGTCGCGCCTTGCACGTAGTTGGCGCCGTGAATGGAGTCGATTCCGTAAATCACGGGAATGCCTAGTCTGGTTTTCTTTGTGGCCGCATTCTGAATCTGTCCAATAACCTCCTGCCATCGGTCAACTGTCAGGGCTTGATCAGCGACGTTAAGAATCGAACCAGCCCCGTATTTGACGATCGCTTTCTCTAACTTAGCCGGATCAACTTGAATGTTCTGGTCAGTGCCCGAAACGATCATGCTCATCGTAAGCTGGGTCATCTGTCCAACCTTCTCTTCCAGCGTCATGCGCTTGAGCAAGGCTTCGATCTTCTGTGTGTTATCGCGTTCAGGACCGGTGCGGATGGTTCTTTGCAGAAACTCATCGCTGTCAATGACCTCTGAGGGCATTTGCGGGAGTGTCGTTGGACGGTTAGTTGATTCATCCGTTCCTGCCGGTTTCGTGGCGCCGGAAAGCGGAGTGAATTCATTGGAGATGCGAGCACTATTTGCCATCTGAATGGGGAGCGCGAAGCACAGTGAAAGGCCAGCTGCCCCCAGGGCGAGTAACACTTTTCTCATCTATTAATTTGTCCTCAGGCAGGATGCAGGAGCGCGGCTATTCTCTTCTATTTAGACGGGATATTCAATGGGCAAAGGGGATGGTAGTGCGATGTACTTTGTACTTTGTACAAAGCACAAAGCACCAACCCTAAGCGAACTTCAAACACACCGGCGACGGTATCTCTGCAACATGTCCCGTAGGAGACAGCCTTCCTGTCCGCGCATCGATTCTGAAAGTGACTACATTGTCAGTGCGCTGGTTAGCAACCAGTAAAAAGCTACCCGTCGGATCAATGGCGAAGTTGCGCGGCCATTTTCCTTCTGTAGAAGTATGGTCCAATTGACTGAGCTTGCCTGTGCGTTGGTCAATTGCGAAGGTGACAATGCTGTCGTGTCCGCGGTTCGAGCCATAGAGGAATTTTCCGGAAGGGGATACGTGAACATCTGCGCAATAGCTTGTACCAGAAAAGCCGGCGGGTAATGTCGACACAGTATCGACCTCAGTTAATGTGCCCTCGTCTCCATTGTACTTGAATACCGTTACAGTCGAATCAAGTTCGTTGATAACGTATGCATACTCTCCGTCTGGGTGTAGGCTCAAATGACGCGGACCGGCGCCTGGTTTAAGCGTTGCCCAGGGCTGGTTCGCCGCCACAAGTTTCCCGGTCGTTTTGTTAAAGTCATAAATCATTACCTTATCAACCCCCAGGTCCGCGACCATCGCGTAGCGCTCTGAGCGATCAAGTATCACACAGTGAGCGTGTGGTCCTTTCTGTTGTTCCTTTATCCCGGTTCCTTCGTGTTGTTTAAGGTCAGTTGCAGGTCCAAGGCTACCAT
>DASSCG010000379.1:0-5139 GCA_035697925.1 Pyrinomonadaceae bacterium | reverse complement strand
TCGTCCTGGGCAATCTGCGGATTGGGGTTGGCTTCAAGCAAGTAGAATTGCCCTTCTTCCGTCATGCGGTAATCCAGCCGCGCATAACCATTGAGGAAGAGGTAGCGATAAATGCGTTTTGATAAACGTTCAAGGGTCTTGGTCTGCTCAGCAGTTAGGCCTGCGGCCCTGGTGGCCAGTCCGACTCGCTGCTGGTAGGCAGGATCCCATTTCACTTTGAGAGTCGCGATGTTTTCTGAGCCTTCGGGCAGCTTTTCCATTACCAGCTCCCACGGGGCATATGTCTGAATATTCTGGTTGCCAATCAGGCCCACGTAGATCTCGCGCCCTTTGATGTACTGCTCTGCTATCGCGGCAGTGTTGTTCTGGCGATGAATGAATTCCACTCGTTGAGTGAGTTTTTCATCATCGTGAACCAGAGACGCCTGAGAAATTCCTACCGATCCTTCTTCACTAATCGACTTCACCAGAAGCGGAAACGTTAGCCGCTTTGGTCGCCGCACTTTTCGATTGATAGGAAATACAGCAAAGTTGGGCACCTGGAGACGATGATAGGCGAGAATCATCTTGGTCAGGGCTTTGTCATGGGCCAGTGTTAACCCGCGCGGATTACAGCCAGTGTAAGCCTGCTTCATCAGTTCAAGGTAACTGACAACGTGTTGGTCGTAGAGCGGGTAGCCATGGAATTCCTCCAAGAGGTTAAAAGCGATGTGAGGCTTGTGCTCCATCAATGCGTTTCCAATCACGTTCAGCTGATTGTAGAGCCCAATCGGAAATACCTCGTGGCCCATTTTTCTGAGTGTCGTGATGACGTCATACTCAGTTTTGACCTCGAGTTTGTCTTTCTCACTCAAACCGTCGAGTGAATCCGGTGGCACCAGGTCCTGGTGCACCAGAACGATTATGCGCAGCTTCTTTTTGGGTTCGAAGGTCATACCGCGATGCGATGGTAACCGGAATGAAGCACATTCATTACCTGAACAGTAACTACAATCATCATCCGCCGTCGAGCCTCACGAGGAGGAGTAACTAAACGTAATTTCAATTCCTTGCAACGATCGATCATGTTTTGCAGCACGTGATCGATAGTGTATTGATGTACTCCTGTACCGTCAGCGACAATCTGACGAATTTCGCGTCGAACGCTGCGTAAGAAGCTCGCCGCACTTGGGCGTAGCCGGTCCTCAGGATCGTCTGAAAAGATCCGCTTGAGATCGCGATCGTAAACCGCTGGCCAATCGAAGTCGTATTTTTCCCGCTTACGTCTGTAGTGCTCGCGCAGAGTTATTTTCAAACTCGAAAGCGGTTCCACTTTGGTTCTCATGCGGTTTCGCGGCTTCGATCCGGCCAATTCCTGCATGACGTCGTCAATGTATTCGAGCTTACGAAGGGCCGGCCAACCCTTATAGCGTCGCCGCCACTGAGATCGGGGCGTCAGCCAGACAGCAAACGTTTCCGCGAAGTCCTCAGCGGGATGCGCCTGGGCGTACCACGCTCGCAGGTGCAGGACGTAGTTGCGGCTCTTTGGTTTGGGCTTGTAGAAATCTGGATACCGCTGCGCGAAAGAACCGAAGAGTTCGCGCCACTGCCGCCTGAAATGAAGCCGGAAAGCCGTATCGAGAGCGTGGCCAGCTTCGTGTCGCAGAATGCGCATGCACTCCGTGTCCGTACCGCCCTCCACCTCGAGCATCTGCTTGCGCTCTAACCTCATCAGCCGTGGATGAGCGAGGTAAAAAGGAATAGCAATGCCAGGCACTCCGTCAGGTGAGAACCACTCTTCGGAGAGCCAGACGTGTGGCTTGAAGCGAATTCCTCGGTCGTTTAGTTCCCGGTAGAGACGTTTAATGTGCGGTTCGAGGAACGAGTCCTTGATTTTGATGGGCAGGTCGGAAATCCGCCTGTCGAGCAAGCGCTCGTCAGGCAGAAGGTCCCACTGAGTTCTGTAGCTCAAGCTGCGCCAGCCCCCCTCTCAGCGCTTGGGGAGCTAAAAGCGGGGGTTGGGCCTGGTGATGCTGTGCTGTGCAAGAGGCAGAATAACTGAATAACCGGCATTCTACGCGGTGAAATAGTAAACCGATTCAGGATTAAGGAACGGGGCCATTGTAACGGCCTTCGCCAGGATGCGCTAGCAGGACTTCAGTAGTCCCTTTTGTTTAGGCACTCAGTCTTCACTGGGACCGCAGGCGTCTCGCCTGCAATGAGCGCGCAGCGCGAAAAGAGCTTAAGGAAGAACTCGCTCCCCAGGAGTCGGGGCGGGACGCGCAAGAAGCGGGCGGGACGCGCAAGAAGCGGGCGGGACGCCCGCGGTCCCAGTGGAGAACTCGGATGGTTTAACTGGGAACAGCTCCAAAGTTTGTCCATCAATGTTTAGGGATCAACTTCCTGGCATGACGCCGGTCTTAAGGTAAGATGAGGGGCAATACTTTTCGATTACACACTCCGCGCATAAGGGGTTTCGCGCCTTACAGATCTTCCGGCCATGGTAGGTGAGGAGATGCGAAAAAATCACCCAATCCTTCCTCGGTACGATCTCAACCAAGTCGTTTTCGATTTTGACTGGGTCCTTTTCCACTGTGAGTGTGAGTCGTCTTGATAGTCGAGTGACGTGAGTATCAACTACGATTCCCGAGGTTATACCAAACGCATTTCCCAACACCACGTTAGCTGTCTTGCGAGCGACGCCCGGTAATTCAAGCAGCTGCTCGATAGTTTCGGGTACTCGGCCAGCATATTGCTCCGTTAATGCCTTAGCAGTGCCTTGGATGGATTTAGTCTTGTTACGAAAGAACCCTGTGGTGCGAATATCGTTCTGTAATTCCTTCTCCGGGACCTTTAGATAGTCCTCCGGCTGGCGATACTTTCGAAAAAGGTTCTCAGTCACTATGTTTACCCGCTCATCCGTGCACTGTGCTGAGAGAATAGTAGCAACCAGCAATTCGAATGCGTTGGAGTGGTTAAGACTGCACTTCGCATCCGGATAAGCGCGTTTGAGCGCCTGAATGATTTTTTTGGTGCGGGTCTTTGACCCTTTGAGGTCGATCTTGGAGGTCTTCTCGGTTTTGCCTTGGCTGTTAAGTTTCGTGGTCATCCTGGAAATGTAGCCGCGCAGCGTGGGCGCCCCAACGTCGCAGACAATTACTCGAACCTATCGGATCATCCGGTTCTCTTGAGTTTACCCGTTCGCTTGGCCCAGGTCTCAATCTTTCCGAAGACCCAAAGGCCCAGTGGCATAAGCACTGCGCCCATAACAGCCAAGATGATGAGCTCCCTCATTACCGCCGTTAGCGGCGCACCCATAAGGTTACCGGGTGTTGACGCGGGATCTCCTATGCCTACAAGTTTACGACAAGCCGACAGAGTATACGTGGCTGGCGAGACCGCAGACAGTGGCTGCAACCACCTGGGTAGAACCTCCACCGGATAATAGACGCCCGAGACCAATAACAATGAGCCCTGAAAGATATGAGTGGCTTCAGCGCCACGCTCGGGACTCATCACCGGCAAAGCCGCGGCCATTAAGCCGAGTCCAACAAACGCGACTGTGCTGATCCCGAGGACCACCAGCACCCCCGGCAAGTTAGCGCCATGGAGATTCAGATCGGTAAATAGTAGCAAGCCGATCAGCACAATCAGTGTTTGCACAATGCTATTGACCAGCGAAAACAGACTAACGCCAGTAAGATGTATCAGACGAGACACCGGCGCCATGAACGTATATTCAAGAGTACCCTCCCAGCGTTCATAGGCTATTGACATAGCGATTTCGTTATAGAGGGACGACATGAAGTTCCACATCAGCGCCCCCACCACGAGAGTGAGCGTTAGCTTAAAGTCCCCCGCTGCAACGCCGATCAGTGCGACAGTTGCCGACGTAACCAGGGCATAGAAGTTAAAGACTATGACCCAGGAAATGTAGCGTCGGGTCAAATGGTAGCCTCGGAACATGAAGGCCCAAGTTTGACGAATCGTGGTATCCATTACGCCCCCTCAAAAGCCACCAATTCTTCTAATGGCTCTTCATCTTTCGAGAGTCCTTCACCGGTTAAATTGATGAAGGCATCGTCGAGTGTTTCTGCGTTAGCCTGCATTTTCAAAAAGGCAGCTGTCCCCTCTGCCACAAGTTTTCCGTGAGCCAGAAATCCGATCCGAGCGCAAAGCCGCTCAGCCTCAGCCATGTCATGCGTTGTGAGCAGGATCGTTGTTCCAGTGCGCTGGCGGAGAGCTTCCAGAAACGATTGCACGTCTCGACGACTCTTCGGATCGAGACCTGTTGTGGGCTCGTCCAGCAAAAGCAAAGGCGGATCGATGACCAGGGCTCGAGCGATGCTGATCTTCTGTTGCATGCCACGACTCATTTCCTCGAGCGGTGTTGAGAATTTTGTTTTCTCCATTCCCAACTGCTCCAGAATGTTCATAGCTCGGCGCTCTGCGTCGCCTGGGTCTTGGCCATAGAGCAAAGCCGTGTAAAGCAAGTTCTCGCGTGCCGACAGTTTTTTATAGAAGGCCGCGTCGACACTCACGCGACCGATTATCCGTCTCACGATTTCCTGATCTTTTGGAAGTGAGTGACCCATCAGGCACACGTCTCCACTATCAGCGGTAAGCAGAGTGGAGAGAATTCGAATGAGGCTCGACTTGCCCGAGCCGTTGGGCCCAAGCAATCCGTAAGTTTCGCCTTTGTGGACCTCGAACGAAACACCCTCCAGGGCAAACAGCCGAGATTTTTTGAGGAAACCCTCGCGCTTTTGAAAGCTCTTCTTTAAGTTGCGGACTTGGATCGCCGGAAATTCCATGAGTCACCTCAAAAGTGGATCGTCAAAATGACGCCACCGCAAAAAACAAAGTTGTTTGAACGGGGAACTAGAGGTAGGTCTGAGTAGTGCAACAGGTCCTGTTCGCAGGGCTGCGAACGTTGACGCACGACCGCTATCGACGTAAGCGACAGCAGAGAGTACGGGACTCTGACCGTTACTCAGGAGTTAATGACGAATTCGCATGGGTATCACCTTGAGCGAAAGACTAGCGAATGCTCGCAGATTTTGCAAGACACTGTAAGGGTGGGTAGTGCGACATTATGAATACTCAATTCCAACGATCCGCCCAAGCTCCGCAGGTTTGCAGAGGGCGAGGGGGGCTTCG
>DASSCG010000378.1:0-3777 GCA_035697925.1 Pyrinomonadaceae bacterium | reverse complement strand
AGCAACAACAGGAGAGCTTTGGGTTAGTCTTCCTTTGCGTCTCTGCCACCTTTGCGCCTTTGCGTGACCTACCGATCCTCGCAATTTGTTTGCTGCGTTGACTAACGGAGGCTTGGGTTTTTTCTATCTGTCCCCCAAAATGGTTTTATGACTCGAGGCATTGCTATTGGCCTTTTCCTTCTCTGCGCTGCTTGCCAGCCCAGCACTGTGGCGAATAGCTCAGCCCGCAACAGAACAGGTACTTCTGAGGTTTCCATTTACGACTACGAGATAGTTCACACCCGGCCGCATGACAGAGAGGCCTACACTCAGGGTCTGGTCTTTCATGAGGGTAAATTGCTTGAGAGCACGGGGCAGGAGGGTCGATCTAGTCTGCGCAAGGTGGAACCGGAAACGGGCAAGGTTCTTAAAAAGGTCGATATACCGAGGCCATACTTTGGAGAAGGGATCACGCTCTTAAAAGGCAAGATCTACCAGCTGACGTGGCAGCATCAACTCGGCTTCATCTACGACTCAAAGAGCTTTGAGAAGGTGGGCGAGTTTAACTACAGCGGCGAAGGTTGGGGGCTTACCAATGATGGTAGCTCCCTGATCTTGAGTGATGGAACAAATCGAGTTCGATTTCTTGACCCATCCAACTTCCAGATGACCCGGACCATTTCCGTCTTGGACGGTACTGCGGCAGTCAACAACCTGAACGAACTCGAATACGTTCATGGTGAAATCTATGCCAACATATGGCACCAGGAACGTATTGCACGCATCGAACCGCAGTCGGGTCGAGTGCTCGGCTGGATTGACCTGACGGGATTACGGGCGCTGAGCGAGGCTACCAGTCATGAAGCGGTCTTGAATGGAATAGCTTATGACGAAAACAAAGACCGCTTTTTCGTTACCGGTAAGCTGTGGCCGAAACTATTCGAGATTCGCATAAAGAAAGACACGAAGTAACCCGAATCAAGGGAGATAATATATTTGACTCACCTGCTTTGCTCCGTAGGAGCAGCATGTTTATAGCTTTTGGGCTAGGTGCCAAACTGGCGCTCCGTAGGAGTGCAATGTACAACCACACTTGGCATGTCGCTCCTGACGGAGCGAACCATTATCTAGTGGTCCCAAGCTATAAACATGCTGCTCCTACGGAGCAAAGGCAAGTGAGTCAAGTATATTATTGCCGATCAAGGTATGGTTAGTGCGGTTTCGTGTGATTTCGTGGATCGTGTCTTTTTTAGTCTTCCTGATGTTTTCAGTCGGAGTAGTTTTGACAGATGACTTTTGATACGTACTTTAAGGCCTCCTCATACGCGATGATTGCAGTCGCCATGCTGGCATTGATGCTGGCTGGCGGACTTCATGTCGGCTTGGCCACAGTGTTTGCCGTAATAATGATCCTCGCGTGGAATCTGGAAGGAACGAAATGGCAGTTTTCCGAACGCGTGGGCTTGGCAATCGTGTTGCTTTCTATCCCCCTCTTTCTGTTGGATTGGAAATATCAAAGGAGCCTTGGCGAAGCGCCCGGAAGGTTGGGCGCGACTGCACTCGCCCATCTGATCGTTTTTCTTTCCGCCATCAAGCTGCTGCAAGTGAAATCAGATAGAGACTGGGTTTTTCTTTACCTCATCTCCTTCTTCGAAGTGTTGCTGTCAGCAGGTCTGAGCTTCAGTCCCATTTTCCTTGGGACGCTAACGCTTTACCTCCTTAGTTCGCTATCAACTGTAATCGCGTTTGAAATTCGCAAGGCTCAACGCGGTGTTAAGGCAGTTGAAACTCGGCTTTTAGTTCCTCCTGATTCTGGAGTTTTCAGGAAACTGGTTGGCAATCGGAGCAAACGGGATATCGAAGCCAGGCGCTTGCCGTTGGTCTCCGCTGGACTGTTGGTATTGATCTTTATTCTTGCCTTACCTCTCTTCCTTGTGGCTCCTCGGGCAGGTTCTGCAGCAATTTCTCGCGGTGGCGGCGGACTAGCTAACTTCATTGGATTTTCAGAGAGTGTGAGGTTGGGAGAAATTGGAGACTTGAAGCAGAACAATCAGATCGTAATGCGCGTGCGCATCGAAGGTCCCAATCCGACACGTCTGCCCGGATTGCGATGGCGCGGAGTCGCTCTCGATGAATTTACGGGCCGAGTCTGGAAAAAGTCTCTCACTGCAAAGCGTACGCAACAGAAAGTAATGGATCGAGGTTTTTTCCGCCTGGGCACAGCTGAGGAAGTGAAGGGACTGACAACGCAGACAGTTTTTCTGGAGCCGCTGAGCTCGACCGTACTCTTTGCCGCACCGCGGGCGTTGGCAATCCAGGGAGATTTCCCATTTGTACGAGTGGATGGCGAAGGTTCGATTCAAGCTCGTCCTCACGATCTGGATCGCCTCATCTATACAGTTATTTCCGACACCACCGAGCAGAGTCCTCAAGTATTGCGGCGCGACGTGCGTCCATATTCCGATGCCGATGACCGGTACCGCGAATACCCGCGAACGCTGGATCGAAGAGTCGCGGCATATGCGCGTACGATTATCCTTGATGCCCAAGTGACCAATCGTTATGACGCTGCTAAGGCCATTGAGACTGAGTTGCGTACCAACTTTGGTTACACACTCCAAATGAAAGCGACTGGCGAAGATCCACTTGCGGACTTTCTCTTCAATATTCGCGCTGGCCATTGCGAGTACTTCTCAACAGCGATGGCCGTCATGCTTCGCACCCAGGGTGTTGCTACGCGTGTGGTCAACGGATTCTTGCCGGGCGAGTACAACGAGGCGGCTGGCGCGTACACCGTTAGACAGAGCGACGCCCACTCATGGGTAGAGGTCTATTTCCCTGAAACCAATTCGTGGGTCACCTTCGATCCGACACCTGCTGCGGGGAGAACCGAACCACAGAGTACTGGTGTCGCGGCACAACTCGGAAAATATGCGGAGGCTTTGGAATTAATCTGGTTTCAATACGTGGTGGGGTACGACAAGCAGGAACAACGTTCTCTGGCGACCTCTCTCCATAACCGGGTCTTTGATTATCGTCGACTTGCCTCCGAGGTATTTGCAAACATCAAGACAACGATTGCGGGGATGGCCGGCAAAGGATTTGTCCTGGGGCTCGCAGTGTTAGCGATTTTGATGGCAGTGATTTTGGTAAGAGTTCTTCGTTTCGGTTGGCGACGTGGCCTCGCAATTTCCCGTCTGACTCAAGAGCCCGAGCACACAGGAGTTGAGTTTTATCAAAAGCTCATGGATCTGCTCGCGGAGAGAGGTTTATCAAGATTGAAAGATCAAACGCCGCTTGAGTTTGCCTCCGATCTTGGCTCTCGCGAAGCTTTGACAATAACGAAGCTCTACAACCGGGTAAGATTTGGAAGTGAAGAACTCTCGGCGGCCGAAAAGCGCGAAATCGACCAGGCATTGAGGGACCTGGTAGGCACCACCAGATGATGAACCCTTTCATTTGCCATTTGTCATTTGCTATTTGTCATTTATGAACTGAGGCGTCTGTCCAAAGTACTCACAACATAGGCTTCACCCGCTGGGTTAGATTTTCAGAGACGATGGTCAAATGAGAATTGACAAATGACAAATGACAAATGATTCAAAGCGCCTCGCTGGGATTTCCTCGATGGACTTTGGCGGGGGTAAACCACCCTTCCTAACTGTGAATTTCGGCTGCTTGAGTGGTCTTTGCTGGTTTCGAATCACTCTGCCAGTGTGTAACTAAATTATGACCAAAATCGGATTTATCAGCCTTGGTTGTCCCAAGAACCTTGTCGATAGCGAGGTGATGATGGGC
>DASSCG010000377.1:0-8681 GCA_035697925.1 Pyrinomonadaceae bacterium | reverse complement strand
AGTTACTTGGCGAATGCTTTTGTATCATGCTGGCCATGAGAACACTTTATCCACCAATTGAACCGTTTAATACTGGTCGCCTAAGGGTGTCAGATATTCATGAGCTGTATTACGAGCAGTGTGGAAACCCGAATGGCAAGCCAGTTGTCTTTCTCCACGGCGGGCCCGGCGGCGGTCTACAGCCTTTTTATCGGCAGTACTTCGACCCTCAGGTTTACAGAGTGGTTTTATTTGATCAGCGAGGTTCAGGTAAAAGCACCCCGCACGCTAACCTTGAGGATAATACTACCTGGCACCTGGTCGACGACATTGAAACGCTACGGAAACATCTTGATATCGATCGTTGGCAGGTGTTTGGCGGCTCGTGGGGCAGCACCTTGGCGCTCACTTATGCCGAAAAGCATCCTGAACGTGCCACCTCGTTAGTATTGCGCGGAATATTTCTGTGTCGCCCGCGAGAGATACGCTGGTTTTATCAGGAAGGGGAGGGCGCAAGCGCGATTTTCCCTGACACGTGGGAGGAATACGTTCGAGTTATTCCGGAGTCGGAGCGTGGTGACATGCTGCACGCTTATCACAAGCGGTTGATGAGCGACGATGAAGCTGTGCGCTTGGAGGCGGCCCGCGCCTGGTCAATCTGGGAAGGTAGTACTTCCAAACTTTTTCCCGATGCCAATCTGGTGGAGCACTATGCCGAGCCGCACACGGCGCTGGCCCTGGCCCGGATCGAGTGCCATTACTTCGTCAACAACATTTTCTTCGACACTGATAATTACCTGATTGATAACGTCGGCAAGATTCGACACATTCCTGCCGTGATTGTTCAAGGCCGCTACGATATTGTTTGTCCTATCATGAGCGCCTGGGAGCTTCACCGGGCATGGCCTGAGGCAGACCTGAAGATCATTCCAGATGCTGGTCACTCCGTCACTGAACCCGGCATCGTCGATGCCTTGGTAGAAGCTACCGACCGTTTCCGAACTCTGTAGCAGAGTTCTGGAGTGGGCCGACCTATCCGCAGATTACGCAGATTAAACACATAAGCGACAGAAAGTTTTGAATGAGTTCAACTGGCCAAGTTCAACTGGCCAAGTATTTCATTTAATCTACGTAATCTGCGGATAGGGGCGCCCCACGGAAGGAGCTCTGCGACTCTCAGTCCAACGACATTAGCCAAATGTCCGCTTCGGCGGAGACGAAGGTGAAATAGAGCGTCTTATTATCAGGTGAGAGACTTGGGCTGCCGATGTCAACGTCTTGATCTGTAACCGTTAAGACCGGCTCATGCTTCCTCGTAGTCGTATCGAACAAGAATATTTTGCCCTGGCTGACAAATAGCACACGCCGATTATCGTTCAGCCACACCGGCCAGTCGCCGAAGTCCGTAAACCAGTCATAACTTCCGGAGGCTTGGTCGTAAACTCCGATTCCAGAGTGCAAGCCATTAGGAAGGTGTTTGATTCCAGCGAGCTTCTTACCATCTGTGGACCAAGCCCAGCCTTCGAATGACAGAGTCGCATCGCTAAGGGCCGGAAGTGCGGTGAGTTGCTGGCCATCCCATTGCTTGTCGGGCTGAACAATTACACAGTCATTCTTTGGAGTATGAATGGAGTAGGCGATTGTGTTGCCATCTGGCGACCATGGCGAGTAGTGCCCACCCTTGCTGTCGGTAACTTGTCGCATCCCGCTACCGTCGCGATTGATTACCCAAACTTCGTAGTCGCCCGTGCGCCGCGATGTAAATGCAATTCGTTTCCCATCGGGTGACCAACGTGGCCAACCGTCGTGCCTAAAATTATCGTCAGTGAGATCACGCAGTTCAGTTCCGTCGGTTCTAATTATGTAAACGTGTCTCTGCTGACCACGGGAACAGGCTGTGAGCCACTCACCATCCGGAGACGGATTGGGAAACCACAATTGTAATGAACCGCGAGTGATCCATTGTGGCTCGCCGACAGTCTTTCCGGTCGATGGCTCAAACGCTACTTTTCTAAGGTTCCTTATATCCTCCTGAGCAATATAAGCGAGCCGGTGTCCCTCGCGAGACAAGCTTAGCTGCAGTGCGGAGGTCGCGGCGCCTATGGTGGTAACCGGTTCCGGTTCTCCGGTAGTTGAGCCAGAGACTTCATCGACTGGTACGCGCCAGATGTTCATGCTTCCGCCTCTACTACTGGAAAAATAAAGATACTTTCCATCAGGCGACCAAACAGGGTTCACATCGATAGTTGAGCCACTTGTTATCCGCATGGCTTCGCCGCCATCAGCCGGTATGGTCCATATATCCTCGCGCTGTCCCGCCTTACTGGGACGGCTCCAATAAACTATCCGTCGTTGATTCGGAGAATAGTGGGGCTGGAGCGCATCGCCTTCACTGATCATTCGTCGCTCACCACTCTTAACGTCAATCTTCCAAAGTTGACTCTTTGTGGGTCGCGTTGATGGCTGCGGGATTTTCTCGGTGCCTACCAGGATTTGAGTTCCATCAGGCGACCATGAGGGGCTGTAACCAAAATCTGATACTCGCGTCAGTGACTCTCCGGTAGCTCCCATTAGGTAAATCCCTCCGCCATCCCGGTCGGAGCGAAAAGCAATTCGCTCGCCGTCAGGGGAGAAGGCGGGTTGCGAATCGTCTGCCGGTGAGTTGGGAGTGAGATTGATCGGATTTGCACCACCGACCCGCTGAACGTATATATCCCAATTTCCGGAAGTTCGACTTGCGTAAGCGAGTGATTTACCGTCCGGGGATAACGATGGAAAAACCTCGGTACCCTGTTGATACGTCATCTGTGTGAAGGTGAAGTTTTTTGAAGCTGTTGTTCCTCCAGCTCGTCGAAAGAGACCCCGCGATAGATATCCGGCAACTGCCAGCACGGCCGCAGCGCCCAACACGGCAATTATCTTTACAGCCCTGTTACTCCTGGCGGTTTGAGAGCTCGCCGAGTAATTTGATTGCGTTTCCGCTTGCAGCTTCCCAGTTTGCTCGCGGGATCTATTAGCCAACTCTAAGCCAATTCTCTGCGTCACCTGCTTCTCGAAATCAGACCTTAACTGACCTGCTTGATTTGACATGTCGTCCGATCGGCGGTTCGGATCAGTTCTATTTGGCCCGCTATCATTTGAGAGCTCCAGCTCTTTCTGAAACTCCAGCTTGTGCTGAAGACTCTTTAGATCCGACAAAAAATCTTTGGCGGTTTGGTAACGTTCTTCCCGGTCCTTCCGGAGGGCTTTCTTAACAATCCAATCCAGTTCAGTGGGAATCTCACCAGTCCGCGCCAGCGTTGCCGGGTGTCGCTGTAAGATGGAAGCGATCACATCGCTGTTGGTTGGGCCATCAAAGGGCAGATGGCCCGAGATCATTTCGTAAACGACCACGCCAAGACTCCACACATCCGCTCGCGCGTCCACTGGTAAACCGCGCGCCTGCTCCGGCGACATGTAGTAAACCGTGCCCATCACTATCCCTTCCTGAGTATGGATGAGCATGCCGGGTGGAGATCCGCTCGATTCGACTTCAGTCAGTTTCGCCAAACCGAAATCCAACACTTTGACGATACCGTCCTTCCGAATCATCACGTTGTCGGGCTTGATGTCACGGTGAATAATTCCTGCCGCGTGCGCAGCTGATAACGCGGACGCCATTTGAATAGCAATATCGAAGATCGCAGATATCTCGATCTCGGCGCCTGCCAGACGTTGTCGCAGAGTCTCGCCTTCAATCACCTCTGTCACGATGAATTGTCGGGAGTTTGATTCCCCGATTTCATAGATGGTGAGAATGTTAGGATGGTTAAGCGAGGAAGCGGCGCGTGCTTCTTGTTGAAAACGTCGCACGCGCTCTTCGTCCCTGGTGAAGTGGGCCAGTAGTACCTTAATCGCTACCTTGCGACCAAGACGAGTGTCCTCCGCGAGGTAAACTTCGCCCATGCCACCAGTTCCCAATCGGCCGGTTAGTCGATAGGGACCTAACTCACCACCTACCATGGATTGGGTCTCGTTCAACGAGTCGGCCATCAATTCATAAGCTGGAGATTCGATGAAGTCGCCGGCCTGCGCATGGGACGCGAGCATAACTTCTACATCACTCCGGAGCTCTAAATCACCGGCGCAGGCATTATTTATAAAAGCGGATCGATCCTGAGGAGCGAGTTCAAGCGCGGAGTGCAACACTTCCTTGATGCGTTGCCAACGTTCAGGATCCATTGTCTTTCGTTTACAGGATTCCGTGTGCTCGCGTTATTGGAGAATTGCCTTGTTCATTCTGCCTTTCGCGGCCAAGCGATTTCAAGAAGACGACGCTAACCGGCTATCACTTCAAAAGCAGACTCTCGATCGATAGTAATCGCTCGAAAGATTTGAGCAATGATTCGTTGTTATCGTTCCGGGGTCATGAACACTCATTTTTATTCAACTGGTTAAACAGCCAGGCTTTGGCAGACATCCATTCCCGCTTGATTGTGGCTGGCGAGAGGTCGAGAACTTCGGCAGTCTCTTCGATAGTCAACCCGCCAAAGAAGCGCAGTTCAACCACACGGCTTTGCTTCGGATCCAGCTCCGATAGAGTTATCAGGGCCTCATCGAGAGCCACGACCTCGGCAGCTTTCTCTCTGGAGACAATCATTGCATCGTCGAGTGGCATCTTCGTTCCGCCGCCACCGCGCTTTGCGTAGGCCAGCCCGCGAGCGTGATCAACCAGAATGCTGCGCATACACTGGGCAGCAATCGCAAAGAAGTGGGCCCGATTCTGCCAATGGACGTTCTTCCGATTAACTAACCGAAGATAGGCTTCATTAATCAGTGCAGTGGTTTGTAAGGTGTGGCCCGGACGTTCACGACTCATGTAGTGATGAGCTAGCCGTCGTAATTCCTCATGAATAAGCGGCATTAGTTTATCGAGGGCTGCCTTATCGCCATTGCTCCACTCGATGAGTAGTTGGGTCACCTCATGCGTTGGGGGTTGAGTCATCGCAAACCCATCCTAGTCAACTGAGGGTGCAAATTCTATCACCCTTTCAGCGAGCCTCCATCCACACCAAACAAATCCAGATCGTTTGAGCTATTTGGCCTCGGATTCTCGCTTAAGAGGTTGAAGGCGGTCCAAGACGATTTATCTGTAGGGAGTCCGTGGCCAGCCGGGTTCACATTAGTCAACTTAGCAAGAGTTCTAAACAGATACGAATGCCGAGAGGTCGTGAGATGGCTAACTACGTCTTTATCGAAACGAGAGATCCGTTTGAGTCGCGGGACACAAAGTTTGTTGAAGAGACTGCAATTGCTCTTAAGCAGAACGGTCATCAGGTCACCGTACTCTTGCTACAGAACGGAGTTCTGGCTTCGCGAACGAATGCCCGTGATCAGTCCTTAGTCCGGATGGCCGAGGCCGGAATTTCTCTGCGCGCAGACGATTTCTCTTTGTGCGAGCGTGGCATTCAGCAAACCGAACTGCAGCCGTTCATTAAGCGGTCCGACATGGAGTCATTAGTCGAAGACCTGATGCAAGAAAACACCAAAGCGATTTGGCATTAGAGGAGATATGTCATGAGTGAGAAGACACTTACCCTGGCGCTGATGGATCCCCCCTATGAATCAGCGAACTCAACCACGGCATTCCGGATCATTTCGGCCGCTTTGAAGAAGGGAATTCATGTGAATGTGTTTGCCTACGAAGGCGCGGTCTGTCTGCCTTCCAAGGATCAAGCTCCACATGCCAATCCGGTAAAAGGCACGACCGTTGAAGACGAAGACCACCCCACCACTCGGGCGTTTGTAAGTTCACTTTTGGAAGCAGGTAACGGCAATCCGCTGCTGACATGGGTTAACTGTGGACTGTGTGTGGATGAGCGCGGCGCTACGAACCCGGTCGAGGGTGTCAAACGAGGAAGCCCTGCTGATTTTCTGAAGATGGCCCAGCAATCAACGAACACTCTGGTAATTCCCACAAAGTAAACGGCTATTACCCAGGAGGGGCTATGAAAATTCTAAACATTGTGGAAACAGCGTATCGCGCCACGCTCGAAGAGCAGGACGACACGATCCTTTGGCTCAGTGCCGCCCTAAAAAACTCTGGCGCTGACATAGCCATTCTGCTGCGCAGCAATGCGGTCAACTACCTGGTGCAACAGGACTGTCCGTCGCTCATCATCGGTAAGACGGGAATAAGAAATCCGGCTCGCCCTGCGGAGGACATCTTCAGACTTCAACAGAAGGGAGTTCAGGTCTTTGCCGTTAAGGACGATCTGCAAGCCCGCGGGATTCAGACGGAAAACTGCGTTAACGGCGTCCAGTTTATCTCCGGACAGGGCATCGCAAAGTTGCTGGAAGGTTACGAACAAGTCTGGCATTGGTGACTGCTCCTTCCAGGTAACTCACTTTTCAATTAAAACGTCCAACCAGGTATTTACCCAGCTTCTGGAGTTCATACGAAATGGGCTGTTAGACCTGAAAGCCAGGCCGGAACAATTGCGTAAGCTAATTCCGCGCCGGGTGCCAAGTGGCAGGCCCATTCAAACCTTTCAATAGGCCAATGTTGCAGTTCGGCTATGCCGCCTGTTGTGAGGATGTGGCTTTGCCCTTCCGTACGATCGGCCCCTTCTTATCTGGGCTGTGGCCTTCCGGATCGTCTCGAGTTTTAGGGGCACGCGGCATAGCCGCCAAGAAAGGACAACCGCTAACGGAAGGGCAAAGCCCACCCTCACAACAGGCGGCAAAGCCGTTTTGCCGATCCCGCCCGACTTTTGAGGCAAAGCCTAAATGTTTTTTGACACCCTTTGACGGGCTCGCGTAATATCAGCCCTAGGATGAACGGTCGAGTTTTAGTGCTCAATGCTTCCTTTGAACCCATTAACGTGTGCACGGAACGGCGCGCGGTGGTAATGATCTTTAAAGGAGTAGCACGCGTTGAGGAGCATAATGGTCACATGCTGCATTCGGCGAAGTTGGCTATCCATGCGCCTGCGGTCATCCGGCTAACCGAATACATTCACATCCCTTTTGAGAGACGTTCGCTCTCTCGTAAGAACATCCTGCTGCGTGACCATTCGACCTGTCAGTACTGTGGCAGGCAGTACCCTCCATCTGAGCTGACACTCGATCACGTACTTCCACGCTCGCGTGGGGGTGAGTCGGCGTGGGATAATCTGGTTGCGTGCTGTAAACGTTGCAACCATCGCAAGGGAAACCGGACGCCTGAGGAATCGGGCATGCATCTGTTGCGCAGGCCCCGCGGCTTCTCTTTACACGTTAACAGGCAAATCATGCGCTACTTGGGCCGGGCCGATGAGACGTGGAGGAAATATCTCTTCTACGAATCCAACAACGGTGAGTGAATGCCGAAGGGTAAGGGCGTCACTCTACTGAAAGAGAGGCTTTATGAGTGAAACAATACTGGCGATCGGTGGACTCGGAACTCCAGAGCTCATCGCAATAGTTGCTGTGGTCTTCCTTCTTTTCGGTGCTACGAGGCTTCCCCAGCTGGCGAAGTCGCTGGGCCAGAGCAAGCGTGCCTTCAAAGAGGGTTTAGATGAAGGCGAAAAAGAGACAGATAAAGAGGCCAAGGAGAAATAGCGCTTCGGTTTCTTACGTCGCAACTTGATCCAGAGCGAACAGAATTAACCACGACTCGCAGGCAAAACGTACTTACATACCCAGCTCGTTCATCACCAGCCGGCCGATTGCAAGTAGCTCTCCACTACATTCCTATCTGGACAAAGTGACTTTTGCGGAATTCGGTTGTCTGACAATCCGATTAATGACTGTGACCCTTGTGACCCGCGACAAGTGTGGCTTTTACGGAAAGTGTAAACTCGGCATCGTGCCTATCGTCGTTTACGATGCGAGGTATGGCCTGACGAATGCACTCGCGTGATTCTTCGGGGATAAATTCCAACCAACGATTCATCAGAAAATCCGAAACTAGAGGCGAGTTAACAAATCGCTCTCCCGAATCGAAATTAAACTCCTCAATGCGCGACCACGAGGATACTTCCTCGAGTCCCGCATGCTCGGCAATTTCCTCCAGTTCTGAGGTAGTCAATAATTCGGTGATTAGACCTTCAACGTAGGATTCATGCTCTTGCAGGTTGCAATTGTGGAGAAGCTCCCAGTACAGGGAGTAGAATTCGCCAAAACTGCCGGCCGTGGGCAGGCTGATGGCAACCGTTGCCCCGGGCTTCGCCACACGAGCCATCTCTGCAAGCATGGACGGTATTCGTGGCAAGGCGACCATGGATCCGTCACCAATCACAAAGTCAAATTGATTATCTTCAAAATCGAGCTTGTCCACCTTACCCTGTCGAAACTCCGCAGCGTCTTTTACCGCAGTTGCTTTGGCTTGAGCCAATTCGAGGTAGTCAGGACTTTCATCAACGCCAAGAAACTTCAGCGCGCCACTTCGTTCCTGCAGGGCGATTGCGTGGCCGCCCGTTCCTGAACCCACGTAAAGCGCAAGACCCTGCTTAGGAAGCTTGACGTGCTCATCGATCAATTGGGCAAACCTCTCCCCCCAGTCTGTGGCAACAAACAGGTCGTGCAGAAAGGCGAGCTCCTTATCGGTCTTGGGAGTAGTCATTTGCGGTCAATGGCCGTGGTCAGTTGTCAGATCTCAGATCTGAAATCTCAGATCTCAGATCTGACCACGGACCATCTACTTTTCCTCTTCATAGTATTTGTGTCCACGTAGACTCTCC
>DASSCG010000376.1:0-4389 GCA_035697925.1 Pyrinomonadaceae bacterium | reverse complement strand
GCTGACCTTCTTTGCTCCGGAGGAGCAGCATGTTTATAGCTTTGGCTAGGTGACAAACTGGCGCTCCGGAGGAGCGCTATGTATAAGCACACTTGGCATGTCGCTCCTGACGGAGCGAATCATTGTTTAGTTGCCCTAGGCCATAAACATGCTGCTCCTCCGGAGCAACGATAAGTGAGCCAAGTATGTTAATGCCCAAATTAGCCTGGTTCAATGTAAACACTCATCGAAGAGGTAATGACTAAGCGCAGAAAGATCATTGTTTACATTGCCACCAGTGCCGATGGTTACATCGCACGGTCAGACGGCAGTGTCGATTGGCTCGATCGACCGCGCCCAGCGGACAACTATGGAATGGACGACTTTTTTCAATCCATCGATGCTGTCATCTGGGGACGAAAAACCTACGAGCCATTACTTCAGAAATTCCTGGCTCGCAAACCGAAGCCAACTGCTCTGCCGAAGAATTCAAAACGCCCAAGATCCAAGGCTCGTGTAAAGAACTACATTTTCTCTCATAATCCACCTGAGTCTTTTCCCGGAAATGTGGACTTCGTTAAGGAGCCGATCAAAGAGTTCGCCGCACGACTTCGCTCCGAGCCTGGCAAAGACATCTGGATGATGGGCGGCGCAGGCATCATAGGCTCGTTCCTGGACGAAGGTGAGATTGACGAATTCATCATCCACGTTATGCCAATATTTATTGGCGGGGGTATTCCGCTTGTGCGTGGGGACCAGCGTTCTGTTCGACTCAAGCTGTTGTCTACTAAGTCTTTCGCGGACGGGGTGGTCCGTTTACATTACCAAGTGGAAACTGAGCCCGATCCGAAACCTGCGCGCAAAAGCAGCACCCGTGGGCGGAATATCAAGAAACCTCAACATTAAGAGAACCCTTCCAGCCTATTTTGTGGCAGAATCCACCCTTCCCCCCATTTTTTAATTACTGCCAGTTTAAGGGTAGCGTCATGCTTTCAGTGACAGGTGTCGTTGGAACCTGGTCGAGAAGTCGATCCATCAGAGCCGAAGTGTAACTTGTCGTTGGATTAGCTCGGATCGATTCGTACAACACTACCCGTTTCCACGGCGGAATGATCGATTAAAGGAAGGGTTCAAAACATGCGTTGGAGAGAAGGCCGTCAAAGTTCAAACGTAGAAGATCGACGTGGAATGTCGCGCGGGGGAATGGCAATCGGAGGTGGCCTGGGCGGGATTGTAATTCTCGTAATCGCTTTACTGCTGGGAGCGGATCCGCGGCAGTTGCTGGAGCAGTTACCCACTGACACCCAGGCACCGGGGACCCAAACATCGCGCCCGGTTAACCCGGAGGAAGAGGAACTCAGGAACTTCGTTGGTGCCGTGCTCGCTGATACTGAAGATGTGTGGAACGACATCTTTCGCCAAATGGGCCGGCAGTATCGTGAACCCACGCTAGTTTTGTTCACCGATCAGGTTCAATCAGCTTGCGGAGTCGCGGGTGCGGCCGTTGGTCCATTCTACTGTCCAAATGACCAGAAGCTCTACATTGATCTCTCCTTCTATCGTGAGTTGAAAACTCGCTTTCAGGCGCCAGGTGATTTCGCTCAAGCTTATGTGATTGCTCACGAAGTGGGTCACCACATTCAGAATCTACTCGGGACGATGGACCAGATGGAAGCTGCGCGCCAGAGGATGAGTGGAGCTGAAGCCAATCAACTCTCAGTGCGTCTGGAACTCCAGGCCGATTTCCTTGCAGGCGTCTGGGCGCATTACGCACAGCAGCGCGGAAAGTTGGAACCTGGAGACGTCGAGGAAGCGCTAGGGGCGGCCAGCGCCATTGGCGATGATCGGCTGCAAAGAGAATCTCAGGGGTATGTCGTGCCCGACTCGTTCACACATGGTAGTTCTGAGCAACGGATTCGATGGTTTAGAAAAGGGCTCGAGACAGGGGACATTCGCCAGGGTGACACATTTAGTTCGAGGAGTTTGTAGCTTGAGCTTCGCGGAACCTGAGGGGGGGGTAAACCCGCCCTTCCTAACCTGCAAATTCATTCTGGTCGAATGGGACCACTTAGCCTCATGAATTGGCAGGTTGGGAAGGGCGGTTTACCCCCGCTGACCGTCGCAAACACTCAATCCAGTTCAGATCTCGAGTTGCGCGAGTACTGGAAAATGATCTGAAGCATTGGCGACCTCCGCGGGAGTAGTAATCACCTCACAAGCCATCAGACGATCCACAAACGGCTCGGGAACGAAGATGTAGTCGAGACGAAGGTGAGGATCCCAGGTAGGGAAAGTGTAGCCTTTGACATCGGGATAGAGCCGCCGGAATCCGTCCGCGTATTTCGCATCCAACATTATTTGAATAGTCTCGCGTTGAATATCGCGACCACTCATCCAAACAATGGCTCTGATCCATGCCGGCATACGCCTGACATCGAGTTCTTCACCCGGCGCAAGGGTATTGAAATCTCCCACCAACACATGGAACCCGTGTTGATGTCGCGCGATGCCATTCAACAGGGCCCGAATTTCTCGCGCGCGCTGACGCTCGCTCCACTTTGAAAACAGAGAACTCAGGTGAAGTCCGAAAATACGTGCTTCGCTTCCGGCAATCACTATCTCCAGAAAAGAGTGTTTGGCTCCGGCGGGGTAATGCCATTCATGGTAGGAGATTTCAACTCTACTCAAGTAAGCGATCGAATGTGCTCTCTGGGCCGCCCAATAAGGAAAGTCAGTAGTCTTTGCCAACTTTTCGATGACCCGAGTATCTGTCGCTTCCTGAAAAACCACGATGTCGGGCGAGATGGTACGAATGACTTCAGCGAGACGAGAATCGCGACCTTTTCCGCCAAAACGAATGTTGTAGCTGAGGAGCTTGAGAATCACGAACCGGCCTCTGCCTCAATCAAGGTAAAGTAAGGTTCATTAAAAAGAACATCGCGTGTGTACAGGACCAGATTGGCAGTGGCCTGGAAATTTACCGGCCGGCCCACTAATTGTTGTAAGGCTTTGCGTAGTTTGTCGAGTCCTATGGCAATCGCCGGATCTTGATCGCAAAGTGGTTTGGTGTGAAGACCGGGAATGTAATACGCATCTTTGTCCCAGTACTCCATAACCTTGTTTCCCACAAGCGTCACGTCGAGATCGCTCGTCCCCTTGCCATCGGCATCAAACGGCTTCCCATCTTCAAAGCGTTTGTTGGTAACCACGCTCCCGCGCAAAACGATCCCAGTACCGGGAGGCAAGTCGGCCTGAAGCCGTTTCCGGAAAGCCATCATGAGCCGTTCATCACCGCCGAAACCGAGTAGTAAAATCCTTTCGCGGATTTCCTTTTCGTCCATATCCTTTACATCTTTGGGCATCCCTGGTTCTCAGTCTCCTTCATCACAAATGATTAGCGCCGTAAGTTTATAACCTGTGATGGCTCGGAGGTCGAGCGCCGTGTCCTGGTGTGGATAGTTATCTCGGTACTTTGTTAACTCTTTGCCCGCTCTTCGTTTCGGCTCCCTATCTACTGCCAGTTTAGGCTGTGGTAGACTGGCGCTCGTTTCAACCCAGCAAGTCCGTCGGCATTTCACCAATCAACTTAGGAGAGACTATGTTTCCAGGCAAACCGCTTGTCGTCAGTAGTCTATTGCTGATCATCTTGGGCCAAGGTCCACAAGTCACTAATGCCCAGGAGCCCACACCAAGTCCTTCTGCCACACCATCACCCACAGTCGAATCACCAGACGACGCTAAGAAATCGCAAATCGAGAAAGCATTTGAACGTCTCGAGTGGCGGAGTATCGGACCCGCAAACATGGGTGGTCGCACGGCAGATATAGAAGGCGTACCTGGGGATCTCAATACCGTATATGTGGCGACGGCGTCTGGCGGCCTTTGGAAGACGACAAATGCAGGGGTGACCTGGAAGCCGATCTTCGAGCGGCAGGGCACAATCTCCATCGGCGATATCGCGCTCGCTCCCAGTAACCCAGATGTAGTGTGGGTTGGAACCGGCGAATCAAATACTCGCAATAGTGTTTCATTTGGGGATGGAGTCTACAAATCGACCGACGGCGGGAAAAGCTGGCAGCACATGGGACTCAGAGACAGTGAACGCATTTCCGCAATCGCCGTGCATCCTCAAAACCCCGACGTGGTTTACGTTGGAGCTCTGGGACACGCCTTTGGACCCAACGAAGAGCGGGGCGTTTTCATGACGGTGGATGGTGGTAAGACCTGGACTCGAACGCTGTACGTCGACAGAGAACACGGAGTCTCGGATCTGGATATGGATCCCACCAATCCAAACATTCTCTATGCCGCGATGTGGAGCTTTGAGAGAAAGCCATGGACTCACCGCAGCGGCAGCGAAAAGGGTGGCGTATTTAGATCAATCGACGGCGGACGCAGCTGGAAGAGATT
>DASSCG010000375.1:0-3040 GCA_035697925.1 Pyrinomonadaceae bacterium | reverse complement strand
ATCATTGAATACAAGGCAGCCGACGATTATTGAATAAACTTGCGGGGGCGGACCCTGTCATTACCACCGGATTCAGCCGGTGACGCGTATTCTGGAAGAACCCTGGCGCTGGTTCTAACGGTTCTCCTTAAGAACTCCAAGACTGTGAACACGGTTCAGAGAAACGTTCAGCTTCCTTCAATCAGCGTCAGCTGCGTGATGATGAGGCGATCGAGGTCACAATGCCAACACTTGCAAGGTCTGATCACTTCGCCCTCAAATCAGTCGGCGCTGTGTTCTATTTTCTCGCCGCCGCTGCTTCCGTTTTCGCTTTCCCACAGAGCGGAGTCCCATCGGTCATCAAGGTGGAACCGCCCACGTGGTGGGCCAGGCATTCTATTAATCCCGTTCGCCTTCTGGTGCGTGGCCAGAATCTGCAGGGCGCTCGAATAAGCGCGACCCGGACCGGAACCACTGTCTCCAACGTGGTTGTTAATAATTCCGGAACTTACGTTTTCCTGGATGTAACAATCCATCCAAAAGCTCGGCCAGGCTCATACCCGCTAGTTGTGAAAACTGCTCAGGGTGAGACGACCATTCCTTTTAGAATTGAATCGCCTTTGGACCGGCAAAAGAACTTTCAGGGGCTCGCAACTGACGATGTTATCTATTTGATCATGCCGGACCGCTTCGCCGATGGTGATCAGTCGAACAACGTCCCGCCCGACGCTCCGGCATCAGCCACCGACCGCAAAAATCCTCGTGCCTATCATGGCGGCGATCTGCGTGGGATCATCAATCAGCTTCAATACTTCAAAGATCTCGGTGTCACGGCGCTGTGGCTTACCCCCTGGTACGACAACTGGAATGGTCTACACAAATGCGACAAGCCTTGGTGTCCAAACACCTACTACCACGGCTATCACGCCGTGGATTACTACGCGGTAGAAGATCGCTTTGGGGACATGGCCACCCTTCAGGAGTTCGTCAACAAGGCCCACCAGCTAGGGCTAAAGGTGATTCAGGATCAGGTCGCTAATCACGTAGGTTCACAACATCCGTGGATTAAAGATCCGCCGCTCGCTGATTGGTTTCATGGGACGCTCGAGCGGCATTCACTCAACAAGTTTCAGAACAGCACTCTGCTCTCACCTCATGCGAACCAGCTGGAAGTTCGCAATACGCTCGACGGCTGGTTCAATGAAGATCTGCCCGATATGAATCAAGAGCAGCCGGAAGTGGCCCGCTATGAGATTCAGAACTCGCTCTGGTGGGTAGGGATCACCGGAGTTGATGGGATTCGTCAGGATACAATTCAATATATGCCTCGCAGCTTTATTCGCGAGCTATCCACTTCCCTGCATAAAGAGTATCCAAAGATGTGGATGGTGGGAGAGGTATTCGACCGTGATGCCGCGCAAACTGCGTTCTTCCTTGGCGGACAAGTTGGCTGGGATGGCATCGATACCAGGCTCGACTCCGTGTTTGATTTTGCTGTGTGGAATGCTTCCCTACTCGCGTTTACAAACAAACTTCGCATGCGCGCTGTTCGCGACCAATTGAAGTTCGACGCCCTGTACCCGGACGCGTCGAAAGTAACGATACTCCAGAACAATCACGACACTCCGCGATTCATGTCGCTCGAAGGCGCTACTATCGAGGGTGCAATGATGCACACCGCACTAGTTATAAGTCTTCGTGGTATTCCCCAGCTTTATGCCGGCGAAGAAATCGCAATGGAAGGGAAAGAAGATCCGGATAACCGGCGCGATTTCCCTGGTGGCTTCCCTGGCGACACTCGGAGTGCTTTCAAAGCGAGTGAACGCACGCCTGCCGAGCAGCGAATGTGGGAATGGACACGAGCATGGTTACGTCTGCGAGCAGAACACTCAGCAATCAGACACGGACGCCTGATAGATCTCTTTTATGACGATGACTCTTATGCCTTCGCTCGCCAGGACAAGAGCGAGACCGTGATCATTGCGTTCAATCGCGGTACTCAAGAAAGGCGGATTACGATCCCGGCTGGGGCAATTAATGTGCGGGATGGTTCTGAGCTGGTGCCTCTCATAGGGGCATCGGTTAAAAGCCAGGTTATGAATGGCAGTGCAACCTTGCTCCTACCCTCAAAGTCAGCGGTAGCTTTTGCAGTCCGCTGATTTTCGACTTGATAGGTTGCGTCGAGCTGTCTAAAGAGCCAGGGGAACGTGGTCAATTTGCAGGTAAGGAAGGGTGGTTTACCCCCGCCCAATATTCAAATGAGCGACACATTCAAATCTCACACTTGCATGATCGTTGGCAAAGATGCATTGCGGTATCAGTCACCTCTTCGTCGGGCCAGCGGGGGTAAACCACCCTTCCTAACCTGTAAATTATCGATCGAAGAGCAATCCTTCCAGAGCTTGCGACATGATTCAACCAGCAGGCAAGTGTTCGGAAAAACTAAATGAACTTTCCCAGATCAAGTGGCATTCTGCTTCACCCGACCTCCCTTCCCGGGCCATTCGGTATTGGCGACCTTGGCCCTCAGGCATATGTCTTTGCAGATTTCCTGGTTGCCAGTGGACAGAGCCTTTGGCAGGTGCTGCCGCTGGGACCGACTGGCTACGGTGATTCGCCGTACGCTTGTTACTCCGCTTTTGCAGGTAACACGCTTCTTATAAGTCCAGAAAAACTGGTCGAAGATAAATTGCTGGTTCCCGCGGATCTAAAGGCTGTAACAACCTTCGAAGGCGAACGGGTTAATTTCGAAGCTGTACATAAATCCAAAGAGTTACTGCTGCACATCGCTTTCTTACGCTTTCAACAGAGTACTCATTCAGCTTTACGAAGTGACTTTGACGAATTTGTCCGTCGGAACGTGTCCTGGCTCGACGATTACGCGATATTCCGAGCTCTCAAGGATGCCCATGGCGGCGTGGCCTGGAACGAATGGAACTCCGAGTACGTGCGTCGAGAAACTGCAGCACTAGGGCGCGCCCGTGAAAAATATAGCGAGCAAATTAGTGCCCAGAAGTTCTACCAGTTTCTTTTCTTCAGACAGTGGTTTGCTTTGAAGAAA
>DASSCG010000374.1:0-4281 GCA_035697925.1 Pyrinomonadaceae bacterium | reverse complement strand
CAAGGCGGCAGCACAAAGAAAGCCAATGGCTGCATTAGGTTTCAGGTCACGTCGTTTAGCCAGTACATAAAATTCAAACAAGCCGGCAACCATCGCAGCAGCAGCAAGCACCACGAACAACGGTTGCAGCCAGGAAATGAGAATGGAAGCGATTAGAAAAGGCAGGACGACTACGGCCGTGAGTATACGAGACACAGGATTTTTGATTTTAGATTTCTGATCTTAGATTTGATTTCGCGAAGCGTATCGGTGGACCGGTATTTGATTGGGAGGTTCGCGTTGATTCGTGTAGGTTCGTGGTCGTTTGGCTTACGCCACGCAACCCTATTCAAAATCTAAAATCACAAATCACAAAATCCAATCACTTGTTTGCCACCAGCTTCAAACCACCAAACCGGCGATCCCTTCGCTGATAATCGACGATGGCTTCGAGTAAGTGAACTCGGCGAAAGTCCGGCCACAGCGTTTCAGTTACATAAATCTCGCTGTATGCCGCCTGCCAAAGAAGAAAATTGGAGATGCGAAGCTCGCCGCTGGTACGCACAAGCAGATCCAAGTCTGGCAGGTTGCGTGTGTAGAGCTCATTCGCTATCCGCTCTTCGGTTAATTCGTCCGGCAGGTTGCCTTCATCCAGCAGTCGCCTCACCGCCGCCCGCGCGGCGTCGATAATTTCGGCTCGCCCTCCGTAGTTCAGCGCCACCGTCAAAACCATTCCCTTGTTTTTCTCGGTTCGCTCGGTCGCTTTTGCAATCTCTCGGCGCACACTCTCAGAGAGCGCCCCAGTTCGGCCGATGGTCTGGAACTTGATGTTCTGACGATCGATCTCGTCGAGCTCGAGACGAAGATAGCGCCTCAACATTCTCATCAAAGCATCAACTTCGTATCGGGGTCGCTTCCAGTTTTCTGTGGAGAAGGCATACAACGTAAGAGCTCCCAATCCCAGTCTGGCGCCCGTATCAACCGCCGCTCTTACTGCCTCAACGCCCGCGCGATGACCCGCGATACGAGGTTGGCCGCGTTGGGCAGCCCATCGTCCGTTACCATCCATGATGATCGCAACATGACGTGGTAAACGGTCCCAGGCAATCGCGGCGAGTAACATCTCGTCACGTGAACCGGGCTTTACGACCTTAGCAAAATCAGAAAGCATAGACTTCAATCAATGGGCCAGAGCCGCTCACATTCTTGCCTCAACTTCGAGGCGTGTCAATCAAAGTACATTGATGGGGTCGTGTCCCAGTTTTAAAGAGTGTTCGTCTGGAGTCCTCATTCGGCCATCCTTTAAGTGACTTGCCCACAACCACTCAACCTCCTTACTGGGACCGCGGGCGTCCCGCCCGCCGCTAGCACTGCACCAGAGCAGGAAGTATCGTTCGCGCTACGCGATCACGTGCGGGCGGGACGCCCGCGCTCCCAGTGAACCTCTTGAGTGATTGAGCGCACGCGTGCCGCCCGCCGTGAGCACTGCACGAGAGCAGGAAGTATCGTTCGCGCTACGCGATCGCGTGCGGGCGGGACCCCCGCGCTCCCAGTGAACCTCTTGAGTGATTGAGCGCAGGTAATTACTAAAGGATTGCTCAGTCATACCGAACCGACCACAGTGTAAGCCCACATGCGGGTGCCGTCGCTCCGGCGAGCGAACGATCGCCTTGCTCAATAGCGCTCTCAATGTCCTTTTCGTTCATCTCTCCACGTCCAACTGCCAGCAAAGTACCCACAATGGAACGAACCATGTACCGAAGGAAGCCATCTGCACTGGCTCTAATCTCAATCATTGGCTCACCTGACTCTTCCGAGCAAGATACTTCCAGTTGAGTAATGGTGCGGGTTCTGCTTTCGGCATCCGATTGAGCCGCTGAAAAAGCGGTCCAGTCACGAGTGCCGGGGAAAAGGGCTGCGCAATTCCTCATACGCTGAAGATCGAGGCTGCGAGCTTCGAGATGCGCATAGCGAACCCAGAAAGGAGAGATCACTGGGCCATTTACGATCCGGTAGAGATACGTTTTCTCAACGGCCGAATAGCGGGCGTGAAAGTCATCGCTAACGGATTCGGCCTTCATAACTCGAACATCTTTAGCCACGTTGCCATTGATTGCGGCTCGAAGTTTTTCCGGTGTTATCTCACGTTCCACTTGAACGCTGGCAACTTGACCGCGAGCGTGCACTCCCGCGTCAGTGCGGCCGGATCCATGAACGGTTACGTCTCGACCTTCAATCAAACTTAACGCTCGGGTTAACTCCCCCTGGACCGTTCGTAGCTCTCCCTGCATCTGCCAGCCATGAAAGTCTGTACCATCGTACTGAATGGTGAGCTTGAAGTTCATTGCTCCGTGGTCGTCAGTGGTCAGTGGTCCGTGGTCAGTTGTTAGTGGTTCTTGCTATTGCAAAGGGGTTCGGGGAAGTGCTGAAGCTTCTACCTCGGCTTAAAACCGATGACCCAAGACCAAAGACCAAAAACCACGGACCACTGACAACTGACAACTGACTACTTCCTCCTACTGCCCGGCTTTATCGCCGCTTCTCCTCGCTTGCACAACTCACATTCTGCGGGGTCGACCGTAGGGACATTGAGTGTAGCCAGGGCAATCCTTGGAACGCCCACATCCGCACCTCCGCCTGAACGATCGATGATTGACGCTGCCGCCAACACATTTGCCCCAGCGCCTTGTAACGCCTTTACTGTGTCGCGTGTCGAACCGCCTGTAGTGACCACGTCTTCAACAATTACCGTTCTCTCTCCGGGAGAGACTGAAAACCCGCGCCTCAACGTCATCTCGCCATTCTCGCGCTCTGTCCAAATAAAGCGAGCTCCCAGCGCTCTCGCGACTTCATGACCGATCACTATTCCCCCGATCGCAGGTGAAGCCACAAGTTGAATGCCCTGGTCTTTAAACTTTTCGGCAATGGCGCGACCAAGTCTTTCCGCATCCGCCGGGTGCTGCAAGACGAGAGCGCATTGGAGGTAGTTAGGGCTATGGAGTCCGCTGCTGAGAACAAAATGGCCCTCGAGCAGCGCCCCTGTCGCTTTAAATCTTTCGATCACTTCTTCGGTTCGCAAGTTTTTTCCTCAATCGATTATTAGATTGCGTGCTACAATCGCTGCCCGATGGCTCCGTACCCAAATCTGGTTTCAGACTCCACCCTGGTTCAAGAAACAATCGACCTATTGCGAGACTGCGGCGGACGCGCCAATGCGGCGGAAATCGTAGACGCAGTTTTTAAAGTTTCACACATCGACGACGAACTGGCAGGACTGCTGGTGGCCGATCTAGTGAAAGACGATCGGCGTTTCAGATTCATTGATGGCTGTACGATCGAGCTCCAACATGACGATGTTGAATCTCGCTTACTGGACGAACTCGATTTCGTCGTCGTCGATCTGGAAGCCACGGGCGCGAAGATGCCTCCCAATCGCGTAATTGAATTGGGAGCATACCGGATTCGTGAGGGTCGCATCGTTGACAGTTTTCTCACGCTCGTGAATCCGGAAATTGCAATTCCTCGTTTCGTGGTAGCGCTTACGGGCATTACCAACGAGATGGTCAAGTCCGCTCCCGTATTCGCCGATGTCGCTCCTCAGTGGTTGGATTTCGTGAGTGATGCGGTGCTCATCGCACACAACGCACCCTTCGACACCAGTTTCTTAAACCATGAAATCTCTCGGGTCTATCCCGGCCACCGCATGATTAACACCCATCTCTGTACGGTCAAGTTATCGCGGCGCGTGTTTCCGGGTTTGACTAACTACCGCCTCGACACTGTGGCGGATCATTTTTCGATTCCGATCTATCACCGGCATCGAGCCGGAAGTGATGCACTTGCGACCGCTGAAGTTTTTCTGCATTTGCTGACCAGACTCGGCGAACATGGCGTCAAGGATCTGGCCAGCGCGCGAAATTTCCAGTTCCTCGAACCCAAGATCGAAGAAACTACCCTGCCCGCACCGCTCCTGCCCTTAGTTCCCGGCTTCTAGAGTTGCGTCAACTCTCGTATCCGATCTTCGCTTCCAGAAACTACGCACCAGAAACACTCCAATGATCATCACTGCCAATCCCAGCCCAATCCAGGGATAGTATCTCCCAAGAAATACTTTCGCCTGCGCGCCGTATCGAATAGCGAAGTAACCCTCGAGCAGAAAGCGAAACCCACGGCCAACAAAAATAGCCACGAGAAATCGGGTAAGGCTGAAACGAAACACTCCAGCCGTAATCACAAACAATTTGAAGGGAAATGGCGGCGGCAACAGCGAGGCTACCAGCACTGAAAGTACGTCGTAGCGGT
>DASSCG010000373.1:0-3413 GCA_035697925.1 Pyrinomonadaceae bacterium | reverse complement strand
TAGTGTCGCTGTCCCTTTTTCATCAATCAACACAGCCGCCGGCAATGGCCGGCCATTGTAGTGGAACATTTGTGCCAGGGAGTAAGCGCCGCTGTTGAGTAAAGCGAGAACTTCGCCAGGCTGAACGTTGTTGGGTAGGAGGCGATAATCAGGCAATCTTCCACCCCGTTCAATGTCGAAATAGACGTCGCCTGAATCGCACAACGGACCAGCCACTTTGTAGCTGTCGTCATGTGGCTTCCCAGCGTGACTAGCTGAGATCAGGTGGTAGTACCACTTGTAATTGTTCATCGACAGCATCAGGTTGTAGCCGGCATCGGTTAAGAGCCATACATCACCAGTTTCAGGCCGACGTTTAATATTTCGCACTGTAGTTAGAACCAGGCCCGCATCAGCGATCACGCTGCGTCCCGGTTCGAGAAGAATCGTCACCGCATCGAGCAGGTGCTCAGCATCGGCGGCGCGAGCCGATTCGCGCGCCACTCTCAGTGCTTCACGCAATACTGCCGAAGGTTCCAGGTTTGCTCCGAGCATGTCGCGCTCGTGTTCAGGTAGCTGATCTGCCTGGGACCGATCGCGAAGATAATTCACGGGGATGCCTCCGCCGAGGTTGATGTGCTCCAAGGTGTGACCAGTTTCGCGATGAATCGTCAGCAGGTGTTCCCACATGCTGCGGAAGGCCTCGGCAAAAGGTTCGACGTCGGGTGTTTGCGACCCAACATGGATATGGATCCCACAGACGTGGATTAGATCAGGGTTTTGAAGGCCGCGACGGAAGGCATCGAGCACTTCGGAAGATGATATCCCAAACTTAGACGTGAGCAATGCAGTTTGCAAACCGAGATGGGAGCGGGTGCCAATCTCCGGAACTAGTCGCAGAGTTATACGTGCTGGTCTCACCGGCTCGCGGTTTTGCGCGGCTACTCGGCGCACCGATTCTTCAACCAGGCCAATTTCATAAATTGAGTCCACGTTTATGGCGTAGATTCCAGCACGAACCGCTTCATCCAGCTCTTCGTCGCTCTTACTGGTGCCATTAAAAATAATCTGATCCGGCCGGAAGCCCACTTTTAGGGCTTTAAATAATTCGCCTCCACTGTTCACTTCGACGTCAATCCCGGAAGTGAGAACAGTTTTCAGCACAGCCATATTCGAATTGGCTTTCGAGGCGTAGAAGAAACGTATGGGACGCTCAACTGCAGCGGCCGCGACTTTGAGTCTTTCTATATTTGAGCGGATTCTAGCTGCGGAGAAAACGAATAAGGGTGAACCATACTCACCGATTAAGTTCATTGCGTCAGCGCCATTGATTGTCAAATGGCCGTCGGCAACCTCGAGGTATCCCGGGATAGTCCACGCAGGATTTACTGCGACTACTTGAGACGACATCAGTTAGGGCTCCAAGAATAGACAGGGATCGGACTTATTAAAATTGCAGCGAAGATAAATGGGGATTTGAATAGCGTCAAGCAGTCGCGCGTGAGAGTGCATCAAAAAACGAAAACGACCGTCAATGAATCAGGTTCAAGCATTGTTAGTCGGGTGGCCCAGTTTCTTGGTTACTTCGCGAATCTGTTTGTAGTGGCGCAGTTCATGATAGCCGAGAAAGGAAACGGTCGCGAGGCCATTGATCTCGCCGAGGAATGGATGTTTGAAAACTAACTGCTTCAGGCGATTTGGCCCATTCGTGGAACATAACTCCTTTAGGCGAGTTCGGGCCGCGTCATAGTTTGCAATCACTTCAGCCCTTGCCGGTGGCCTCAGCGGAATGACCGCCTTCGGCGCTTTCACACGTACTAGTCGAGAAGCCACAATTGATGTTGGAATGAAGTTCCTCAGAAAACCGATCCGCCTCGTCGGTTTCTGCAATTCTGCCTCCAGATCTTTGATTACACGCTCTTCAACCAGGCACAAGTGATGCACGATCTCCGCGATACTCCATTCTGTCTCGGCAGGGCTTTGCGAGAACACTGGTTCCGCTATCGAATTCACGGTATCCAGCAACTTGGCGTGGATGGAATCTAGACGACGTAGCGTTCTGTTCATCGCACAAGGAAAGCGACCGCTGACGTAGCACAGACTTCAGTCTGTGTGGCCAGTCTATGCAACGTTGCGAGGCCGGTAGGTTATTGGGAAACGAAATTATATGTAATCACACCCGTTACTTTTACTGCTTCTCCCATCAGGAAGGTGGGCGAAAACTTCGCTTGGGTGGCCGCGACAACGGACGCTTGATGCAGCATCTGATGGCCTGAAACCGCTCGCGCTGCAATCACGTTCCCATACTCGTCGACTGTGACCTGGACTACCACGGTTCCAGCCGCTCTGGCAGCACGCGCTTCTGCCGGATACTCCGGCCGTGGCAGGCTAATAGCTTTTCCATTTAAAACGCCGCCGGAGATCGGTGCTTTCTTTCCAGGGACGTCGGGAGTCGGAGCGGGAGTTTCCCCCTTCTTCTCAGAAGGTGTGTCAGTCGTTCCCTCCGCCCCGGTCGTCGGCTTCACCTCTGTTTTTTGTCCCGGGTAGCTCGCGGCGGGATCAAGTTCCTCGGCCTCGACTTTGGTTTCTTTCTTTTGCGAGGCGACGGTAGCCGGTGTCTCAATCATTCTTTCGGGTAGATAGAATGAACTAAGAAAGCGATCAGTTAACGCGTCGTCCTTCTTAACGTTTAGGGCTGCGGCTGCATAGAACCGCCTTCTGGTTGCATAAACATTCACCGACCCCGCAAGGTCACCGATCGTGATTTTATATTCACGGCCTGAGTGCCCGTTCAAGGTCTTAGGCCCAACCAGCGTTAGCTTTGCCACGGCGTCTTTGCCACGGACCTTTTTGGGAAACCATTGTTTGAAAGCATCGACATAAGAGTTCACACGTTCCATTTCCGTGTATAAAGCCGGGTTGGCTTTGATACCACTCATTGACGACACGGCAAAGACCGGACCCTTCGGATCTGTCCATAGGTAGAGTCTCATGTTGAGAGTCATCTTGTGATATGGCTCTTTGCTCATTTCAGAAGACGAGCTCTTTGGCATCATGATCGCAAACTCTTCGCCTTCCGGACGGAGAGTTTCCCACTCACCAGTAAGGTTGGGGTTTTGTGCCCAGGCAGCTGAAGGAGCGGCGATTACTGCTAGAAAAACGAATGTTAATGTAGGTAGGGTTCCAAATGGGCGCATGTCTGGTACTCCTTTCAAAAAGTCGGGGATCTCCAAACAAAACGGGATTAAAAATATATCGCACTCACTCCAAAATCTTAAAGCTGACCAAGCATCTCCGCGGGGTTCCAGTAAGCGTGCAGGGTTTGAATCTTTCCTGAGTCATTGATCTGAAAAATATCGATGCCCTCAAAATGCACTTTGCGTCCTTCTTTGGTAATTCCTCGGCCAGTCCATTTAACAGCTGCGCCATCCCCG
>DASSCG010000372.1:0-4468 GCA_035697925.1 Pyrinomonadaceae bacterium | reverse complement strand
CCACCAACGCCTCAACTTGCGTTTACCCTTCTGGCTCAGATAAATTACCGTCCAATCCGGAGCACATCCTGCCAACCAATCGGGGCTTTTAGCCCGAAGCGGATGGGTATCCTTCGCCAAAATTCGCACACCCGGAAAGGAATCAACTTATGAAAGTCTATTCGACAGATGCCATCCGCAACCTTGCGGTCATTGGACACGGCGACGCAGGGAAGACGCAGTTAATCAGTTCCCTTCTCTACGTCGCCGGCGCAACGCCTCGTTGGGGTAAAGTGGATGAAGGTACTACCGTCACCGACCACGAAGAAGATTCCATCGCTCGCAAAATCACCCTCAATATCGGACTCGCTCATTTAGACCATCGTGATACCAAACTCAATTTAATAGACACTCCTGGATACGCGGCTTTCGTCAGTCACGCTCGCCCAGCTTTGAGGGTCGCGGATTGCGCGGTTGCCGTCGTTGACTCAGTAAAGGGCGTCGAGGTGCAAACGGAGAAGACCTGGGCCTATGCGAACGAATTCATAGTTCCGCGGATCATGGTTATTACGAAGCTCGACAAAGAACATTCAGACTTTGGCAAAGCGCTCGAGAGTGCCCAGCGAAGCTTTAGCAGAGCTATCATTCCTTTTACGTTGCCGATTGGGAAAGAAAAGGACTTTCGCGGAGTGGTGGATGTAGTCCATATGAAGGCCTACGAGCTGGGAACAGATGGTCAGGCGAAGGAGATTGATATCCCCAGCGAGGGCCGCGAGGTGGTTGAGAAAACGAGAGAGCGACTGGTGGAGCTTGTCGCCGAATCTGACGATGCTTTGATGGAAAAGTATTTCGAACAGGGCACGTTGGAAGAAGCAGATATTATTCCAAATATCAACAAGGCCATTGCGCAGAGCAAACTGTGTCCCGTGTTCGCCGTTTCAAGCACCACCCTTGTAGGGTTGCGTGCACTACTTAACGGCATCGTGGACTACGCTCCCGACCCGGCCCACCACCAAAGTGAATACGGACTGCCCATGGATGCGGCCTCTGACGCAGCAAAGATTGCCCGACGCTATAGCGATAGTGAACCATTTTCCGCTTACTGCTTTCGCACCGTTGCGGATCCCTTTGCTGGTCGCATAAACGTCATCAAAGTGATTAGCGGCAAGCTGCACACCGACGCAACCGCCTTAAATTCCAGCAGAGGATCGATGGAACGACTCGGAGCTCTCCACGTCGTTCAAGGCAAGCAGCTCGACAAAGTCTCCGACGCCCACGCAGGCGACATTATTGCGTTGGTTAAACTCAAAGAAACACAAAGTGGCGACACCCTCTGCGATAAGCAAGCGCCAATCGTCTATCCGCCGGTCGAGTACCCCGAAGCCGCGATTGCCTTTGCCATAGAGCCGAAGTCTCGCCAGGACGAAGAGAAAATCAGTGTTGCTCTTCATAAGATCCTGGAAGAGGATCAGGCCCTACATTTCAGTCGCGATTCACAAACCAAAGAATTTCTTCTTTCCGGCTCCGGTCAACTTCACGTCGAGACGGTTGTAGAGAAGTTGAAAAAGCGCTACAGCGTGGAAGTAACGCTCCATCCTCCAAAAGTGCCCTACAAGGAAACCATCACGCAGCGCGCTGAGGTCCAGGGGCGTCATAAAAAACAGACTGGCGGCCGCGGGCAATTTGGCGATTGCAAAGTTGTATTCGAGCCCCTGCCTCGCGGCGGAGGATTTGTCTTCGAGGACAAGATTTTCGGAGGCGCCGTGCCGCAACAGTTTCGCCCGGCTATTGAAAAGGGCATCGTCGAAGCGGCCCAGTCAGGTGCAATTGCAGGCTATCCCCTGGTGGACTTCAAGGTTCAATTGATCGACGGTTCTTACCACAACGTCGACTCTGATGAACACTCATTTCGTGCCGCTGGTAGAAAGGCTTTTCGTGCGGCCATGGAAAAAGTGAAGCCGTCGATACTTGAACCAATTATGGATGTAGAGATCTTTGCGCCTCAGGAAAACAGCGGCGACATCATGGGTGATCTAAACTCCCGTCGCGGCCGGGTCCAGGGCATGGAGGCGAGCGGCAAGCTACAACTTATCAAAGCCCAGGTGCCAATGTCGGAAATGCTCAACTATCAGTCGACGCTGAATTCGATCACAGGTGCTCGCGGCTCGTTCCACATGCAGTTCTCGCACTACGATCCGGTCCCGGGCCAGCTCGCTCACAAAATCGTCGAGCAGTCGAGAGCTGAAGGACGAATCCGCGGCGGAGAAGATGAAGAGTAATGGTTTCCGGGGCAGTGGCCGCTCTTGTTAAGGGGGCCGCCTACTAACCGAGAGAGAGATAAACCATTTTCCATTTGTCATTTCTCATTTGGGAATGTCTCGATCTGATTTCGTGTTGCTTCGTGTAGTTTAGTGGATCGTCTGATTGACCGAGAGAAGAACCCCACAAAATCAGACGAACGGAAACGAAGCTAGACAACCCAATGGAAAACTCGGTTTCGATTGGTTTATATAAACGCCTTCCAAACTAGGGAAGTAATCAAAGAAGATGGGTCACTCGAATCAAAGATCGAGTGACCCATCCTAGTTTGAAATGAACCTTACTCTGACTCTACTGCTCGTCAGCAGGCTTCCTCATCCGGATTCTCTGACCTGGCCCCGGAGCTGGAGTCGGGCTTTCTTCAATCTTGTAGCCTGCGGGAACTTCGAACAGACTCCGCGCGGGCTCCGAGCGATCGATATTGTTAAGACGATAGGTGTTTTCACCAAAGCGCGGATCGGTATGCCGACTCATAACGACGATCTGTAGCTCAGGCGAATACCAGCGCTCGCTTACGATCTCGATTGGCCTCTCATTTCCAATCTCACCCGCCGGGATCGTTACGGTGGTCTTTGTGCCTTCAGCTTCTACTCCGCCGATGTTTTGTTTGCCCAGCGATTCCGTCCGAGAGTTGGGATTGCTCTTATCGAGGAGTCCCATTGCTACTCCAGCCTCGGTCATTTTCTTGTCCATGGCTCCATCGGCGTGCAGTTGGATTCGAAAAGGCTTCTTTACGTCGGCACCTGCTGGTTCGCCGTCGGGAGGTGGTACTTTATATTCAAACTTGAAACGCATCGGAGGCATCTTGCGGGCTACTTGAGCGCGCGGATCGAGTATGTAACTAACGGCCGCGACTGGATCACTGATATGGATTGTTTGCGATGGCCCATCCCCGTTCGCAAATGGTCCGATTGACCTTAAGGTTTGCTCCCGCCGAGTACGACCTTCACTGTCGCGGTAAACAGAAGAGTTGGACTTGTGCACGATGCGGTTACCATCGCTCAAGGTCTGCGTGCTCTCTGTTATAGCCTCCGCTGAGTATGGAGCACCTTTCACAAGCTTGCCACCAAAGCTCATTTCCGAAGCGATGAAAACAAAATCGCCTCCTGGCGGTGGTGGATGCGGGAGTCCTTGCATTAACCCTTCATGTTCTATCTTCTCCACCATTATTCTCTGGTGCAGATCCCTGTCTGGCGCAGGGGTTTTTTCCTGAGCTGAAATCGCGCTCGAGCTCAATGCCAACCCAACCGCCAATCCGCTTATTAGTCCTAATCTAACTTTCATCGCTTTTCCCTTTCGTGCGGGCCAGGCCCAAATGTAATAAATTCCTGACTTCGTTGAAGCTATTGCACAAATCGAATGGCGCGAGCTAACCCGTCAGCGCTCACAAGAACATCAGCTTTTACTCTCTCGCCATATCTTTCCATGTTGACCGGCAAGCCGAGCCGCGCCATTGCTGTACGCGGCATCTCAACCCTTACCAGCTGACCACCCTCTTGAAGGTTCACTGGACTTACATAACTTAACGGCAGAAATTCTGTGGTCACTTCGCCCTGTTCAGCACTCGCTAAGTCATTCGTACTAATTTCCCCGGTCAATCCTTTCGCCACAATTCCCGACTGATTTGAGGCGGACTTGATAGATCTTCGAGTTGAGTGCTTTCGCCGGGGCGGAGTAACGTCCATTGCCTGCTTTGGCGTAGGTTCACTCGTCGGTTGGACCACTTCAATCGGTGAAGCGGTAGCTACGCCTTTGCCCTCAAGGCCGATCGGATCGAGGGCAGTTATGTCCGACGGTCGATCGAGCGTCCATCTAACAGTCACAATTCCGAAGGCGATCAGAACAGCTGCAGCCGCGGCGATTAGCCAGTACCGACCACGACCCGACGCCCTAGCAATAGGCAACAACGACTTTTGCTCACCAAAAGCTTCCAGCAGATGTTGTTCGAGGCGTGCAGGCGCTGACAGTGGTTTCATTTCATCCGCGAGGGCACGCAATCCAATAGTCAGCTGTTGCTCCAGATCCAACCTGGACGCACATGCTTCGCATTCATTTTTGTGAGCTAATGCTTGTTCCCTTAACCTTGAGTCCATCATCTGATCTCGGGCTAGATCAATGAGGATCGTTTCAAATTTTTGACAGTTCATGCGAAACACCTCGTCGAGTTCAG
>DASSCG010000371.1:0-10242 GCA_035697925.1 Pyrinomonadaceae bacterium | reverse complement strand
TGCCGAGGCTGGCGCCGAAATTCGTGTCGGAGTCATGGTTACCGAAATCAAATCAGGTCCAAGTCCAAGTGTGGTAATTCGTTCCTTTCCTTCCGAAGCGGAATCAGTAGACTCGAAACCTGAGACTTTGAGCGCGCGGCTCGTGGTGGCTGCTGATGGCCGTGGCTCGATGGCACGCAAGTGGGCTGGGTTTGAAGTGCACGAGGACGTGCACCCTTTTCTCTTTGCCGGGTTATCTCTCGAGAATATGTCGTCGCCCAAGGACAACGCATATCTCCTTTTCAATCCAACTCTCGGCATGGCTACGGCGATTACACCTGTGGGCCAAAGTCGCTTCCGCACTTATGTCGCGTACCCCGCCGACGCGGATTACCGCTTGCAGGGAGATGAAAATGTTCCTCTCTTCATCGGCGAAGCTGCACGAGCAGCACCAGTCGGCGAATTCTACCGCTCCGCTAAGCCGGCTGGACCACTTGCTTCATTTCGTTGTGGCGACTTCTGGGTTGATCACCCTTACAAGAATGGCGTTGCTTTAATCGGAGATGCAGCTTCGACCAGCGACCCAGCATTTGGGCAAGGCTTGTCATTGACGGTTAGAGACGTCCGCGTGTTGCGAGATCGATTGTCGACTATGGATGACTGGGACGCGGCAGGTCATGAATACGCCGCGGAGCATGATCGCTACTACGGCGTGATGCACAAAGTGAACGATTGGTTCCGTCAGGTTTTTCTCGAACAAGGTCCTGAAGCTGATGATCGGCGTGCGAAGGCGCTGCCGCTGTTAGCTGAAGATCCCATGCGCGCCCCAGATCACCTGTTAAGTGGTCCGGAGCTGCCATCCGACGAAGCCGTGAGACGAAAGTTCTTCGGCGAGAATTGACTTCTGATCTCGGAGACCGCATCAACTGCCAGCCGTGCCCGCGCCAGCTAAATCATTCGATATGCGCTACAATCGAAGGTATCCGACAACCCGCGCCTCGACTTACTAATACTCGCAATACTTTTAAATATGACCAGGCTCAAAGCGGAACTCGTTCTTACCCGCGTTCTCGACGCCAGCGTCGACGGCATTCTCGCATTTGATCGTGGCTGCCGCTACACGCTTTGGAATCAGGCAATGGAACGTCTCTCAGGCATGTCTCGCCATGACGTAATTGGCAAAAATGCGTTCGAGGTCTTTCCGTTTCTGCAGGAGACGGGCGAAGACAAATGTTTCTTTGCCGCTCTGGGCGGTCAAAGCACCGTGTCAGAAAATCGGCCTTACATGGTTCCAGAAACTGGCCGCACAGGTTTTTTTAGGGGTTACTACTCACCGCTGCGTGATGGCGACAACGAGATCGTTGGCGGCATGGCCATCATCCGAGACATCACCGAACAGAAACGCGCGGAAGATGCGGCCGACGAGTTTTACCAGGCGATGATTTTCCACATGGAGAACTCGCCCCTCGCCGTGATTGAGTGGGATACAGACTTTCGGGTCTCGCGATGGACTGCATCGGCTGAACGCCTATTTGGCTGGAAGGCCGAAGAAGTAGTCGGCAAACACGTCGGTGACTGGCATTTCGTTTTCGACGAAGACGTTGATGCTGTGAGGCAAGTGACCAATCGTCAACGCGTCGGTGAAGAACTCCAGGGAGTCTTGCACAATCGTAATTATACGAAGAACGGAGCTGTCTTATATTGTGAGTGGTACAACTCTGTGCTCCATGATGAGCATGGGAATCTGGTGTCTGTGCTTTCTCAGGTCCTCGATGTGACAGCCCGGAAGCTTGCAGAAGAGGAGCGCGCCGCTCTGCTTGTGCGCGAACGCGAGGCCCGCCATCAAGCTCAGGAATCGGATCGATTGAAAGACGAATTTCTCGCCACTCTCTCCCACGAACTTCGCACCCCGCTAGTTTCGATCCTTGGCTGGGCCACAATGATCCGTAAGGGTGAAGTTGAAGAAGCTCTCTTCGATCGCGCCTTGGAAACGATCGAGCGTAACGCCCGTTCCCAGGCACGATTGATAGATGATTTGCTGGATGTTTCGCGCATAATCACCGGCAATCTTCGTTTGGATATTCGACCAATTGATCTTGTGCCGGTGGTGGAAGCTGCAAAGGACGGTCTACTTCCTACGGCTGAAGCGAAACACATTACCCTTCAGACAGAGTTCCAGAGCAACTGCCTGGTGAAAGGCGATCCAAATCGCTTGCGTCAGGTGATTTGGAACCTGGTCTTAAATGCGATCAAATTCACTCCCCGCGGAGGCACGGTTACCGTTAGCCTGGAATGTATAGAAGGTTATGTCCGTCTCAAGGTGAGTGACACGGGTGAGGGTATAGCTCCCGAGTTTTTGCCTTACGTCTTTGATCGTTTTCGCCAAGCCGAGGGTTCGGTTACTCGTAAGCAGGGTGGGCTGGGTCTGGGTTTGGCCGTAGTGCGTTATCTGGTGGAATTGCATGGTGGCAACGTTGTGGCTGAGAGCGCTGGGCCAGGCCAGGGATCAACCTTTACGGTTGATCTCCCGCTGGCAGAGGAGCGCCGCGACCCCTCGCGCTCCGACAAAAGAAAACGAGAGATTGAAAGAAGACGCAGGTCCTCTGTGGGCTCGCCTGATATCGCTGGCGTCAAGGTTTTACTGGTAGAAGATGATGACGATTCACGCCGGCTGCTTGCGTTGATGCTTGAGCGCCAGGGAGCGGATGTTATTTCCGTTTCTTCATCTGCACAGGCCCAACACGCCCTCGTCAGCGCTGCAAGAGGCGACAATTCTATGGAAAGATCCAGAATCGAAACCTCGCACGAAAGTGATCTCAGCGAAGACTCTAAGTGGTCAGAAAACCGCATCGACCCTATCGAGGCAGCATCGCCTAGCATCGCGATCGAAGATGCGCAGCCATTCGATGTAATTATTAGCGACATCGGCATGGCGGAGGAGGATGGCTACGAGCTAATGCGTAAAGTGCGATTGATGTCGCATGGGGAAGGTGGCCGCGTGCCGGCTATCGCCTTAACCGGTTATGCAACGAGGAAAGATCGTGAACGCGCACTGGCAGCCGGTTACCAATTGCATATTGCCAAACCAGTTGAGACAGAAAATCTGGTGGCGGCGATCGCGAGTCTGGTCAAACGCAATCAATAAAGCGCGAGGCACCTTCTACAATCAAGACCGAGTCATGATTTGAAATTGTAGGTGATTGTTCCTACCACTTCGCCCGTGCCGGGAAGTTTCGAAGGAGAGAAAGTTGCCTGCTTCGCTGCTTTCAAAGCTGCTGCACGGAGTTGAGAGTCACCTTCCAATGTACGCCACGATATTACCCTTCCCGCCCGGTTCACTCTGACTACAACCGTGACCGCTCCGGAGACTCCTCTTCTCCTTGCGTTTTCAGGATAAGCCGGACGAGGCACATTGTTCTCCGCTCCTGCAAGTGGACCACCAACGACAGGGTTGTCTGAGTTAACTTCCGCTGCCGGTGAAGGTGATTCGTTTGAATTCGCAGGAACTGTTGACTCTGCCAATGCCGGAGTTTCGGTTGGCGCGATAAAGTTATAAGTGATAGTTCCTGACCAGGCCCGGTCCCCAGCGGCCAGTTTGTCTGGAGAGAAAGTAGCCTTTTGTGCAGCCTCTACAGCAGCCGCCCGCAGCCGCCAATCGCCTGCAGAACTGCGTGCCAGGATCACTCTGCCGTTCTGGTTGACTTGAACACGAACCGTCACTGTCCCTGAAACTCCGTCTGCCCTCGCCGACGCGGGGTATTCCGGTTCCGGAACGTCGACCTCCGTACCGCTAAGTGCTCCGCCTATCACTGGCGAATTTTTCCTTGCTGTATTCAGTTCAGTGGCAGGTACGTCAGCTTGCGGTTGACTCGCATTAGGCACCGAAGACAACCTCTGCCTTGATCTATAGTTATTTATCAAGTATCCGAGAGTCGCGCCCAGGACCGCAATAATTGCCACCAGTGCCCAAAGAGTCTGGCGCGACCTATCTTCCGTCGAGTAACTGAATAAAGAATCGCCGGCACTTACTAAACTGGTGGCATCGTAAGGGCAATACTTGAGTAGTAAATTGTCGAACGTAGCACTGCACTTAGGGCAGCGTTGGACGGCGGGTTTGGACTTGTCGGATGCGTGAGCAACTGGAACTGAAACACGTTCCAGCGTCGCATCGATGTCATTAGATCCGAGTGCCGCGGGCATAGGTTGAGGCTTCGGTTCTAAAGAGTTCAGATGGTTTATCGTGGCGGCGAGACGTACGTACTGATCCGACTGGCGTTGTTGCGGCAAAGTTGAATCTGTTTGGGGCGAATCTGATTCAACGTAGTCGCTGGCGGTTGATGAGGGGACTGGCCACGTAGCGTCGTTTTCTTCGGGGGTCGGCTCTACTGCTGAAGAGACTTCCTGTTTTGCGGTGGCCACCGGTTCGTTCTGTTCAGGGGTTGTCGCCATTAAGGACCAAGCCGCTAGCTCCTCTTCCTCCTCTGGCCGACGATTTCTTTCCCGGCGGTTCTGTTCTTCGCGGCGAGCTTGCTCCGCCTCGCGGCGTTGCTGGGCGGCCATGATTTGTTTGTGGAATTTCAAGAACCTGACATTGTCTGGCGCGCGTGCACTGCGCGGCTCAGTCGGAGGTTTGGATACCTCGACTGAAGCTGCTTCGAGCGGCTGATTAACAACGGGGATCTCCGGCTCGACTTTTTGTGATTGCTGTTCGGTTGCCGCGACTGCAGGATCGCCTGTGGCAATCTGAATGGGCTCAGCCGCAGTATCCGAAATCTCAGGCTCTGATTGGGACTGAGTTGTCGGCGTCGTGTTTTTCGGACTCGGTCTCGCCTTTTCGCGTGAGGCCTTAGAAAGTAACTCGGCCACTCCCTTAGAACCCCTTCTGTCAGCCCACTGCTTTGCCGTCATGCCAAGGTTATCCTCCAAACTCAATTCCGCGCCGGCATCGATTAACAGGCGAGCGATTTCATCATGGCCGAAAATTGCGGCCACCATTAAAGGTGTGTGCCCACCTCGACCTTTTTGGTCGACGCTCACACCTCCAGCCAGGAGGGATTTCACCCCATCCACATCGCCGTTAGACACCGCACGAATGAGTGAAACTCCGGATGAGCCTGGATTTCCTTCTTCAGTTACCACGATCAGCCATTTCTGGAAGCGGGAGAGGCCAATATTCTACGTCCGAGGCGTGGATTCGGAAACATGTTTTTGTCGTGTGGGCGGGCCAACCATATAGCCTCGTCGGGCGAGGCCTTGGGTGGCGGGAATTGAAATCAAAACCGATCCACGAAACCATTAAAATTCTTCTTATTTATTCGTGTGGTTTCTGGAACGTCTGGCTTACCGAGGACCGACTTTCAATGCCTCGAACAGCCCTCAGTGAAACTGCCACGGAGCCGGGGCCTTCGACCCGGCTCCGCAAGTCTAGTTCCGAAAGCTAATTTCCGCACCGGGCGTCTATAATCGTTCTCGCCCTGCGAATAAATTCGGCCGTCCACGCTTCCGGTGACTCATCCCGCTCCGCGTTTCGCGAAGCGCGGAATATCCGAGTAATCAAACCGTCGCTCTGTTCTCTTTGGAGTAATCGTTGCAGGCCATCAGCCAGCAGTTTACGTCCGGCTTCACTGACATTCGTATCACCGACTGCTTTTGCTGTCGTGCTGCAGCGACCACCTTCTACGATGATTGGGTCCTTCCTTTCCTTCCATCGACGCAGCTTTGCTTTGCTTTCACTGGCGCTCGAGTAGCCAAACGTTGAACCCATATCGCTTATGTAATAAACGGCCTCACCCGGCTTACAGGTCCGAGTGCCATTCGGATTTTTCTGCGAATCCAAGCAAGCGAACTTCTGGTTGTCAGTTTTGGTATCGCCATGGTCCATAAAAGCGAGCCAGAGCTTGAAGGCATCGATCTCCGCGCGCGCGGAAGCACTGCCGGATGACAAGTTTCTGAGCGTTTCGGCGATACCTCCACTGTCCTTGTTATTACAATTCACGTCGATCCCTCGGCCGAGGGAGAGCTCAATACCGGCACCAGGTTGATTTGGGTTGAATGGTGCGCCCTGAAAGCCGCTCGTCAGGCTCTTTTCGCAGTCAGGGCAGCTGACATCAGCGACCCACTCATCATCCGCAAAAAAACCAAGCGCCTTGGAAAAGCGTGATGAAAGAAACTCGCCGTAAATCTCGCCATTGCGTTTTTCTCGCGATTGGCCTTTGAAGTGAGGTTTCACTTTGTAGCGAACCAAGTCCCCATCCTCATCAACCACTCCCGGAACGGAGCAATGGAATTTCGGTGTAGTTCCCGCTCCTTTGGTCTCATCCTTATGGGCCACGCACCGAATCGGCTTCGCCATTCCATTCGAGTCGACGGGCGGAGCGCCAGGGCGAGGGCCCTTGGTGGTGTTGTAGCCGAGAACCGGATCGTAGTTGGGATCCGGCTGCTGCCACACCTTTGCAGTCCGCTCTGCGGCTGATCGAGCCTCAGCTGTAAAGCAGGCCTTGCCACCTTTATCTGACTTGTCCTGAGTTGAGGCAGTGTAAGCCATTGAAAGAACAAAAAGAACCACGAGGGGGACGATGAAACCCGGATACGCTCTATTAAGCATAGACTCAACCTTTCATCATCTGATTTTGGAGCGGAAGAATTCTAACTGGTAACTGCCAAATTGGTAAAACGACCTGAACCTGTTGAAACTGAACCCCCGCTCTTGCTTGTTTTGGGCCGGCGGAGAATTTCGGATTTCGGAATTCGAATTTCGGATTGGCGAAAATGCGGGCCATTCACCTTCACCGTATCAGCGCTCGACTTTCGGGTTACAACTCCAAAGCGATGCTCGACAACTTGAAGGACCCTTGAGTTTGACACGAAAATCCGAAATCCGAAATCCGAATTCCGAAATTAGAACTCCGAAGTTAGAACTTCGAACTTCTCATCTATTGATGGCCCGAACGCGGTTCGGCTTGAGGAATGTGACGATACCTTTGCGACGGTACCAGATGCCGGCCTTTGTCTTCCAAACTTCGTCAGCCTGTATGGTCGACCCGTCGGTCAGCCGAATCGTAATAGATCCGCTGCCAGGTTTGGTGACGCTGCCGGTCGAAACAGGATTTGAATTGACTCTCAGTGGTTTGGAGTCGGGTTGATTGGTTGTGACTGTCTTTGTGGCCGGTACTGCCTGATCTGAAGATGCTGATGCGAGAGAGGGCTCTGATTCTGTTTGCGCAACCGCTGCGCGGATTGACACTTCGCGCGCGACTTGGATAACTCGGGAAACATGACTTTCGTTCGTTGCCTGTGCCTTCTGGGTTGATGGGGCTTGGCTGGCCTGCAGCGTGAGACGCGTTCTTTGGTAGCTACCTAGCAACATTAGTCCAATGATAAGACCGACGATGGTAGCTGCCGAGACCGTCTTCAGATTAAGCCTGCGCTGAATTACGCTGGCGGTGCGGGTTAAATGGCCGGCATTCTCAAGTTTCGCCAAGTCGAGATCGCTGCCAAAATCGTCCGGCAGCAGGGGAGTGTGATCCAGATCGCAAAGCGAATCCGAGTCAAGATAGAGAAAACTGCACTGAGGACACCGTTTCATATGTTAAATAACCGACCTCCACCATTATGCCTGATTCGGAGCTCGCATGGGCAGTCTTAATTTAAAGAGGTTTAACTCGCTGATGTGACGTCAGTTACCGCACAGCCTGCCCCGCATTGGGGCTGGCTGGTTAAATCTCTTGCCTCGAGCGGCACACCCCGTTACTATGAAATCGGCCTCACTTTGCCAAGCCTCAGCCCCATCAATCTCTTGCCCGAAACCCAAGTCCCGCTAATTCCTGGGAGGAGTTTCTATGAGAATCGCCATGAGCCAGAGCGTGCGGCGCCGGACACGCAGAGTTTGTCACGGGGCGTTCGCAATCGTGCTGTGCATGAGTTACTTGAGTACCGTGCACGCTCAAGATAACTTGGAGCCGCAGATCCAATCGCGCGGGGCCTTTCCGCAACGCTGTCCTGATCCTGCTCCACAAACTTCGGGATCATACGGATTTCGGAGAGTCGGCGAGACGATTGATATTCCCATCATCGTAGCTGACTGTGAGGCGGTCGGGTTCGTGCTCCGCTGGTCGAACGGCCGCAGCCACGGCAGCAGCCTCATGGTGACTTTTCTCGACAGCACGAATCAACCAATCCACCAGCGATCGCTTTCGGGCTTCCTTACTGGCAGCTTTGAGTTTCCTTTTGCATCGCTAGACCAGCAGCCGTGGTTTGCGAGAGGGTCAGTGGTGTCGATGCCCACCACTATTGTCATCCAGGCACTTGCTCCCTTTGCACCCCCGGCGAATATCTCCTACACGGTTATTCGAATACCGCCCAGAACTCGACCGAGGCAGCAAGCCACACTCCCTCCCTCCGATCCGCCCGGAACATGGTCCGAGCCAGAATCGGCGGCCAGAGGCCGAATGGTAGACGCACGACTTGCGACGCAACTACGAACAGCAGAAGGTAGCGTGCTCGCACAAGGCGGCGGCTCGTGGGTATCGGAATCTGAAACGGTTGTTAGGTACAGATTAAAAGAAATAAGACTGCCAGAGCCGAGAGTGATCCATGTTCAGGGACAAACCAGGACAATCGAGGTTGCATATCGGTTCACACTCACTGACGGTCGCGGCGGGAGCGACACGCCCAAGTCCGCGACGCTATCCAGGTTTGCATTGGTATGGCTGGGTGACGTTGCACTACCAGCTTTTTCTAATGCCCCGAGCGAAATCAGCACTCTGATCTACGACCCTTCAGTTTTGCGAAATGGCGCCGAGATAGCTGTGTCGAACATGGATGGCAGTGAAATGCAAACGCTTGATGGCAGACTACGATTGCCTAATCTTCAGAACGCCGCGTCCAGCCTCAGAATCAAGAGCGACAGTGAGGCTCGGCCCGCCACGACCTCGATACAAACACGCGAAGGACGGGAAAATGGAAACGAGGTGGTTCGCATCAAGAGCGCTGTGAGGTTGGTTGGTGCGACAAGGATTCCCTTGGTCCAGTTAGAACTACAAACGAGTCGCCCGTTTCCGGCAAGGGAAACTGCTTTGAAGTTGCAAATTGGAAAACGGTTTTTTATGAATGAACTAACGGGTGATCATACGGGTCGAATGCTTACACTGACTTTGTCCGAGCAGATGTTTGCTGAACTTAATCAGGGTGATGAGATTGTCGCTTTTTTTGACAAGCCGGATCGGAGCGGTTTCGCCGGACCTGATATCTGGCACTTTGGCAGACTGGATAAAAACGCCAGACAGTAGCGCAAAGTCCGCGCCGGCGCCCAGGATCCACAATCAGCCGGAGTGAATCCTGAGCGCGCCGCGCTCCTTGCCCTACGGACCCCTTTGGTCCCGACTCTCATCGCTAGAGAATCTGTTGTTTCAAGATACCGGCTGGGCGGAGTCCATCAAATCATCCTCATCGGACATTATTTGGCATACCCGCGACAGTTCTTCCGTTCCCAGAGGCAGAGCGCTTTCGCTGTGTTCGCGTTGTGCGCACTCCCGGTTAAACTTGTCTGTGAATTCCTGCCACTCACGCTGTCGTGCGTCCCATTCCTCCTTAGTTCGAAGGTCAGAAAACACAAAGTCATCATCCATGTGTGAGCCGTCCAGGTGCCAGAAACCAATTTCCATTCCCAACTCAGAATCGTCAGCCATCATCTGACACACTGGACAGTCGTCATCGATGACCATGTCGTGGCCACGCATTGCGATCGGCAATCGAATCCGTTCATTTTCAATTAGGAGCGCTGGAATGCGGCCGTCGTATTCTTCCTGAGGATGCTCCAACCATTCGGTCTTAAGTTTTTCGAACCGAACTAGTTGCTCAAGATATTCCTTTTGCTGGGTTGAGTCGGCATGGCGTGAACGCTGTTGAGGAAGAGCTTTGCTAAGGAGATAACGCACGAGATCATAATAGATAACCCACTCGTGCGTACCGAAGCCTGCAAAGCGATAAGCAAATGAATCCGTGGCAAGACACGGTGGTCCCTCGCCTTGCAAACTCCACTGTAATGCACGCGTGTGGAGGTCGAAATCGATGAAGTCCTGTTTGGCCAGCAGCACTTCTCTTACTGAATGACCTTGCAAATCATCGCGCGGAGTCATCAGCCAACGAGCATGTAATGTTGAGATCTCCTTGCGCCAGACATCCTCAGGATCCGGGTCCTCCCGTTCTAAAGAGTTCGTTTCGACAGCTGTGTGCAACTCTGTTTCGGTGGTCGCTGACTGTCCG
>DASSCG010000370.1:0-2906 GCA_035697925.1 Pyrinomonadaceae bacterium | reverse complement strand
GCCCCATCGTTTTTGACCTATCCCAACGGGGCGTTGGGGCGCCCACGGAGGGACGCCCCTACAATGACCTCGGGCGTTCCTGATTATTAATGAGCTTCGAGGGACGCCCCGATCCGCAATCTAGTCTGATGTTTCACACATCACGGCGAAGGGATCCCGATGCGCCGCACGAGATCGGCAAAGCGCGGGTCGGAGCGCAAGGGGTCGAATCTTGGATCGACGTTGAGCCGAACTATATTTAACTCGCGTAACTCATTGGCCTTCTCGAGCCATGCGAAAGCCTGATCTTTGTCACCCAGTGCGATATAGATGAGCGCGATGGAAGCAGGCGATACGAAACGCTGCTTCGATAGTTTTAGCAGCTCATCCAGACTTTTTTCTGCCTCCTTCCGATTCCCAGCCAGTGCATTGACACGTGCGAGTGCGGCTACTCCCAACGGTCTACCACCTGATAGTTTTAGGACTTCCTTAAACTCGCCGATAGCTTCGTCATACCTCTCCCTTTCCTCGTAGAGTGAGCCGAGCCGAAAATGCGCCAGAATGAAGTTTGGATCCATCTCCACCGTCTTGCGCAGTTGCTCGAGGGCCTGATCGAACTGACCGGAACGAGCCAGAATGTAACCGTGCCACGTGTTTATAGACAGTGAGAGCGGGTCCAACTCCTGCGCTCGTCTTATCTCTGCCAGGGATTCGCGTTGACGCCCGACTTGCAATAAGTAAATGGCGTACCAGTGGTGGGCGACGGAATAGTTCGGGTTGAGCTCAATGGCTCTCTTGAACTCGCGCTCAGCACCCGCGAAGTCTCGGTCGTAAAAATACTTTGTGTGGCCCAGCGCGACGTGAGGCTCGGCAAGTGTCTCATCGATTTCCAACGCCTTGAGCGCGGCGGCCTTCGCCTTTGGCAGCATCTCGTTTGGCGGGAAGTCTCCTCCAGCTTCTGGGCCGCCCAAAAGAGCGTAAGTATCGGCCAGACCGCTGTAAGCCAGGGCAAAGTTAGGATCTCGATCGATCGCCTGTTGAAAGTATTCGAGTGCCTTCTGCAGTCCTTCAACATTCCGCTTGTTCCAGTAAAATCGTCCTTTCAAATGGAGCTGATACGCCTCATTGCTCTCAGTGTAGTGCTTGGCAAGCGCTTTCGGTTCATTCGACACCTTGATTTTGAGTTTATCGACAATCTCTCGTGCGATCTCGCGCTGGGTTGCCAATAATTCCGACATTTTGCGGTCGTACTGCTCGCCCCACAGCAGCTTGTTGTAACGTACGTCAACCAGTTCGGCACTAACTGTCAGGTTCTCTCCGCGTTGAACTATCCTGCCCGACAATACGGCGTTGACTCCAAGCTCTTGGCCGGCCTTAATCGGATCGGTCTCCTTACCTTTATAACGAAAGACTGAACTGGTGGGACTCACTTTCAAATTAGGCAACTGCGAAAGGCGATAAATAAGCGACTCCGTCAAGCCGTCGGAAAGATAATCAGTGTCAGTCTCAGAGCTGCGATTTTGAAAAGGTAGAACGGCAATTGATTCGATGGCGACCTCACTGTTACGCGTGCGCAAATACGCGGCGAGACCCACTGCGCCTAGGACCATCGCTATTACCGCAACGGCCGCGGCAAGTTTGTGCTGCTTGATTCCTGAGACGATGAATTCCGCGCTGGAAGGTGAATGCGAAATGCCGGCCGGCGCTGTACCCAGAACCGCAGCCGAGTTTGTTACCGGGACCCTTCCATCACCGCTAGTTGACGGCGTCACTGCTCGCAATTCCGGAGGCACTGTACGATCAATCTCAGCGTTAACCTCGAGTTTCCTTTTCAAGTTGCGCAAATCAACCTGCAGATCTTTGCCTGTCTGATAACGTTCTTCGCGGTCTTTGGTAAGAGTTTTCGCCACAATGCGCTCAAGTTCAGAAGGCACTTCTTTCGTATAGCGTGTTAGTGGAGCGGGTTCTTTTTGTAGTATCAGGGAAATCGTTTCCGTCGCAGTCTCGCCAACAAACGGTTGTTGTCCACTGATCATTTCGTACAGCACGACTCCCAGACTCCACAAGTCAGTGCGGGCATCGACCTTTGTACCCTTGGCTTGCTCCGGAGACATGTAGCTTGCCGTGCCCATAACAACGCCGGCGCCGGTGTTCACCATCGCTTTCGTTGGAGCACTGGTGTCGCTCGTAGAATCAGTTGGTTCAGTTAACTTTGCGAGGCCAAAGTCGAGCAGCTTAATATAGCCGTCGCGGCGGACCATGATGTTCTCGGGTTTAATATCGCGATGGATGATGCCGGCCGCGTGCGCCGCGGCCAGCGCGCCGGCAGCTTGTATCGCAATGTCGAGAATTTCATGGAGAGTCAGCGAGCCCTTTCGAATGCGCTCGCGAAGTGTGTCTCCGTCGATAAATTCAGTCGCGATGAAGCGCTTGGTACCCGCTGTGCCGATCTCATAAATAGTTAAGATGTGTGGATGATTCAAGGCTGAAGCTGCTTTTGCTTCCTGAACGAATCGCTGCAATCGCTGCTGGTTCGAGGCGAAGGCTTCGGGAAGGATCTTAATCGCGACCGTTCGATCAAGCTCAGTATCAAAGGCCAAATAAACTTCGCCCATGCCGCCTGCACCGAGTTGCGTGCGGATTTCGTAGCGACCGAGCTTTGTCCCAGGGATTATGATCCAGCCACCTTTGAGAGGGTTGTGTTAAAGCGCGCTCATTCTAGCTGCGTTAGTGTGAGGGCGCTAGAGTCGCTGACGGATTGAGGTGGTGCGGAGGTGACCCAATGCGTGATTAGCCGATTTGTGATCGGTAGAGAAACTGCGGCCAAGTACGTACTCTTTGGAGTGCGGCGACCTGGTCTAAGTGCTTAACTAAAAGAGCTGCGACAGGTCGCAGCTCTTTAAATTCCCAGGTCGATATACGCTAGT
>DASSCG010000369.1:0-2362 GCA_035697925.1 Pyrinomonadaceae bacterium | reverse complement strand
TCCCAACGACCCGATTCTTTCCATACTTCAGCCGGATGAAGTGCAGGCAGGTAGAACTCCTGGCCACCGATGTTATTCATTTCCTCGCGCAGGATCTGCACAATCTTGATAGCTATCCGCTGGCCAATAGGGAGGTAAGAGTAAATGCCTGCCGATAATTGGCGAATGACTCCTGCTCGTAGCAGGAGCTTATGTGAGATGACTTCGGCATCAGCCGGATCTTCGCGGAGAGTGGGAACAAAGTACTGTGACCAGCGCATTGAATGTTTTTCTACTTTTTATGTCGATCTTTGAGAACTTCGCCATTCTCGCTTAGCAAAAAGCTTTAAGCAACCGAGACCTTGTAGGGGTGTCCCTCCGTGGGCACCCCATCGTTGCAAGAGGTCCGTGGATAGAACTCAACCGGCGATGGGGTGCCCACGGAGGGACCCCTACAAAGTTACATAGGTTTCAGGCGTTGCCAGGAGCTCTTCGAACCGGGTAATGAATTTCCCAACGTGCAAGCCATCCATGAGTGCATGATGTACTTCCACAGAAATCGGTAGCAGCATGCGATCGTTCTCCCGCGTAAATTTTCCGAAGGCAATCTTTGGTACCGACTCCGCTCGGCCCTTGTTTCGCGCGTGGGCAAAACTAGTAAACGACAGCCAGGGCAGCACGGAAAAGTGGATCCGATCTTCGCTCGGGCTGGGAGTGAACTTGGCGTCCGTCGCCTGTGCCGCTTTAGTAGCCCGCTCAGCTTCAGCGATAAATTCTGCGAAGTTTTCCTGATAATCAAAATACGCGAAGTTGAAGCTCTCATTGGGAAGCAGCACGATTGTTCCGCCGTGAATCATGTCATGAACAAACACCTTTCCATCCTGCAATCGGTAGCGAAATGGTTCAATCTCGTTTGCGGCGCGAAGTGCGACATAATGATAAGTTAGAGAGACGCTCGTTTTGGGGCGCGCGCGAACCATCTCCAGCAACCTAGTGACATCCAGGCGGGTGCATATATTGAAGTAAGGATTTGTATAATCGCGGAAGAACTCGAACAGATCACGCCGCGCCCAGGTCGTTATATCAAGGTATCTTCCCATAAAAGAATTGTAACTGATTATTACATTTCACGGTGTACACAACGTTTTCACTCACAAATTTCCTGTATCACAGACTCACCCGTTGTGCCGTTGCGGGCGTTCGAACCGTGATGTACCATCGATGTCCAATTTCAATCACTTCGTCAGGAGATCGCCGATGAGAATTGCACTCGCCAGTGACCATGCCGGGTTTGCTGAAAAGGAAAGATTAAAACCCTTGTTAAGCGAGCTCGGAATCGAATTTGAAGACCTGGGAACCACTTCCGAACAGTCGGTAGATTATCCAGACTACGCTGCCCTGGTGGCGCATGCAGTGGCTGATGGTCGCGTCCAGCAAGGTGTGCTTGTTTGCGGATCAGGCACTGGAATGGCAATCACGGCCAACAAAGTGCCGGGCGTGCGGGCGGCGGTAGCGTGGTCCGATGAAACAGCGCGCCTGGCGCGGCAGCATAATGATGCCAACGTGCTTGCTATTGGCGCGCGAACGACGCCGATCTCTGAAATCCCGAAAATCGTTCGTGCGTGGTTCAGCACTGACTTTGAAGGCGGACGACATGCTGACCGGGTAAAGAAGATAACCAACATAGAATCAGGTACTGAAGCTAAGGCACTCGGAGAATGATCCAAGAATGAAAGTCTCAAAGGTCAGGAAGGGCGGTTTCCCCCGCAGATTGGGCAGCATTCAACGCGCAGGGTAAACCGCCTTTCCTGACTGAGCACTTCGATCTTATGCATTTCTTTTAACCCTCGTTCTCAGTGCCATCGAAAGGTGAATCGAATGACCGATCTTAAAAACGCTCCCCTCTCTGTTGTTGACCCACTTATCTCAGACGCTATAGACAATGAAGTAGCCCGACAAGCCAACGGTCTCGAATTGATTGCTTCTGAGAATTTCGTAAGCGAAGCGGTCCTCGAGGCAATGGGCTCAGTATTCACAAACAAGTACGCCGAGGGCTATCCGAGGAAGCGTTATTACGGCGGGTGCGAGTGGAGCGACGTCGTGGAGCAGGCGGCCATCGATCGCGCCAAAGAGTTGTTCGGCGCTGATCACGCTAACGTCCAGCCTCACAGTGGTGCAACGGCAAACATGGCAGTGTATCTGGCCGCCATACAGTATGGTGATCAAATTCTAGGCATGAACCTTTCGCACGGCGGCCACCTTACGCACGGCCATCCAATGAACTTTTCAGGCATCAGCTACAAAGTCGCAGACTACGGCGTTGCGCGGGAGACAGAACAAATCGATTACGACGAGCTACAGCGCATTGCCGAAGAACATAAGC
>DASSCG010000368.1:0-3342 GCA_035697925.1 Pyrinomonadaceae bacterium | reverse complement strand
TTGGCGCTCCCGATGAGAAGTTGAGGAGCGTTTACTCCGCGAGCGTCGAGCAGATTTCTAAACTTGCGCGCGCCTCTGATGTCGCAATCAGCGCTCAACTGGATCCACCGCGAGCTTCCGCGCGAGCTGTGTTGTCCGGCGGTGCGGAGTTAGCCGTTCCTTTAGAAGGACTTATTGACTTCGAGCAGGAGAGACTGAGACTACAGAAGGAACTCGATAAACTCGACTCAGAGGCCAACAAGCTGGAGGCGCAGTTAAAAAATCCAAACTTCGTTGAAAGAGCGCCGGAAGAGAAAGTCAATGAGGTGCGGAACCGCATCGCAGATATTGCGCAACGTTCTTCACAACTTAAACAAACGATCGAGAACCTGAAATGAACTGGCTGGACGAAGGCGCGCTTTATTCGCAGATACCCGTTTTTCTGCGCGAAGATCTAGGAAGAGGAGACGTGACCAGCCAGGCAATAGTGGCGCGTAACACACGCGCGCGCGGGCGCTTCGTTGCCGGCGAAAGAATGATTGTCGCGGGGCTGGAGGCAGCTGAAGAGGTTTTTATTTCCCTGGACTCACAGCCTCAACTGGAAGCATTTGTCGCGGACGGCGAAGAGATAGAAGCTGGAAAAGTAATCGGGCGCATAATTGGTTTTGCTGACGTACTACTCGCTGGTGAACAAGTTGCTCTGAACCTTTTGCAACGATTGTCGGCAGTGGCAACTCTTACTAGTCAATTTGTCAGGGCAGTTGAGGGTACTGGAGCTGCGATTGTTGACTCACGTCAGACTACGCCGGGGTTGCGAATGCTGGAGAGGTATGCGGTGCTACTTGGGGGTGGTGACTGTAGTCGTCTTGGCCTGGATGACGGAGTGCTCATTACTGCCAATCACCTCGCTGTAGCGGGCGGGGTAGCTGATGCGGTTAAAAGCGCGAGAAAGAAACTCGGTAGCCTTCATAAGATCAAAGTTCAGGTTTCCAACGACGATGATTTGCGAGAAGCAGTTATTAATGGCGCCGAGAGTCTTTTGCTTGAAGGGCTCTCAACGGACGATGTCCGGCGCTTGTCCGCCCTGGCTCGCAGCCTATCGTCATCTGTGAGCATCGAGTGTTCTGGTGACATCACGGTTCAAAATGTGCGTGCTTACGCGGAGGCTGGCGCAAATACCATTAGCGTCGGTTTGCTCACGAATTCGGCCAAAGCAATGAAAGTTACCTTCCAGTTACAACCCTTCTGAACTCCTGGCAGAACCGTTGTGTAGATTAGAAATGAGCTGGCCGAGTAGCAATGACTCAGATTAAGGGAACGGGCACGGCTGACCTGACGTGTAAAAGGCGCATCTTAACAAGCTTGAACCCATTGCCTCGGAGAGCGTATCTTTAGCTGTGTGCGGATTGAGGAGTTTCGAATGAAAAATCATTTTATTAACAAAGGCGCTTTTTTCTTAGCAATTCTGTTAGTTCTTAGTTTTTGTCTGATTGACGCTGATGCGCAAACACGCAAACGACGCCGTACTCGGCGCGCCCCTCGCCCGGTCATCACCAATCCGGTAATCACCCCAGCCGAGGAGCAACAAACGACCGCAAGCGGGGACAAAATCATCAGTACTGCGGATGAGGTGCCTCCCGCTGAGGCAACCGACGGTACTCAAACTTCAGAACCCCCGGCCAAGAGAGGCACCAAACCGGCGGCGAAACCCGCTGATGACGAAATAAGACAGAGTATTAATAGCCTTTCGAATCAAGTTAACCGGCTAAACGACAAGCTCGGTCAGATGCAGGAAACCGATCAGGCTCTGATGGATATGGAACGGCTGTCACGAGCCGAACAGCGCGCTGAGAGTCTGAGATCGCAGCAAGTCGAAGTCGAAAACAAGCTGGGAGATTTGCAATCAAGGCTGGAAGATACCGAATGGCAGTTGAAACCGGAAAATATCGAGCGGGGCATGGCAACCTACGGTTCGACGCGTCCGGAAGAAGCGCGCGAGGCGCGGCGCCGCAAACTCGAAGGCGACAAGACTCGCATCCTCGCTCAAATAAAGATTCTGGAAAATAGTCGTATCAGATTGGAATCCGCTGTGGCCACGGCCGACGCTGAGGTCGACCTTTTGCGTCGTCGGTTAGAGCTTCGTCGTGCTCAGGAAAGTACTTCGTTAGAACCTGAAGCGCGGCCGGATAATCGCCCCAAGCCGCAATAGCTCACCGAGAGATGGCAACCATTCCGCAGCGTGACCTTTATCGTCTGATCCGTGATGCCAACAATCGCGGCGAACGTGTGGTAGTAGCCACCGTAGCCCACACCCGAGGCTCCACACCACAACAGCGAGGCGCCAAGATGTTGTTTCTCGAGAACGGCGAGACAGCAGGGACTGTTGGTGGCGGCTGCGTTGAAGCGGAAGTCTGGTCCGAGGCGAAAGCCGCTCTGCGATCAGGCAAGTCTGCGCTGCACCACTTTTCACTTACCGCCGAAGAAGCTAGCGAAGAAGGAATGGTGTGCGGTGGGACAATGGACATATTTCTTGAGGTTATTGGCGATACCGCCAGGTCATAAGAAAATGGTTCTTACACCTGCTGAGTCAGTTAACAGTTCCGAGTCTTAATAATGTCCGAATCTCTGCTACAAAACTACAAAGCCAAGCATCAGCATCCGCTGAATAGACTCTGCCACAGCATCGGAATTCCGATGATTGTAATCTCGCTGCCGCTGTTTTTCTTCAATTGGCGCTGGGCCGCTGGTTTCTTCGTCGTAGGTTGGATTCTTCAGTTTGTGGGGCACGCAATTGAGGGCAATCAACCGGCATTTTTCAAGAACCCTGTTTACCTTCTAGTCGGGCCATTGTGGCTGCTTCGCCGCGCAGCCGCGGCACTTGGCCTTGCTAAGTCTCGGACCCCGCCCGCGACCACTGTTAAGTAGCCTACCTTCACCCAGCCGAATGCCGGAGCAAAACGAACCGTGGACCGCGCTTCTCCTCAAAGAGATTGAGACTGTGCTGTCTGAGGGCTCGGTTGCGGCGTTGGCTACATTGGCCAGCGGCCACCAAAATGTCGGAAGCAAAATCCTTGTTCCTGAATCCGGAGCTGTTATTGGTAGCTTAGGAAATCCAGACCTCGACAAAGCCGTGGTGGAACGTGCGAGGCAATTTCTGTCTGACCGTGACGAAGCTCACCTGTTTCAAGTTGGAGATTTTGCTCCGCAGTTATCTGAATTGGCGAAGACTAGCGTCCTATTCGAACGACTCCACCCTGAACCACGCCTGGTGATTTGCGGAGCGGGTCATGTCGGGGCCGCTCTCGCTCGTCTGGCTGCTCTTAGCGGATATCGAAGCACTTTGATTGACGATCGACCTGAATT
>DASSCG010000367.1:0-2870 GCA_035697925.1 Pyrinomonadaceae bacterium | reverse complement strand
GCTGCTCGACTTGCTGCCACCGCTCAACCTTCACTACCTGCCCCCCGTCCAAGCTCCCTCAGAAGCCAGACCTTCGCCACTCGCCAGTCCCTGATCACTGTTTCTTCTGAAATCTTCAACACCTCGGCGACCTCCTCAATCGTTAGCCCACCGAAGAAACGCATCTCCACCATTTGGCCTTTCCGCGGATCCAAGTCGGTTAACGCACTCAGCGCCTCGTCGAGGGCAAGTAAGTCATGGCTTCGTTCTACGGTAAGAGCTGCGGCCTCAGCCAGTGAAACCTGCACTGCTCCTCCGCCACGTTTGAGGTACTGTCGGTCGCGTGCGAAGTCCACCAGTATGCGGCGCATCAACTGGGCGGAGACGGCAAAGAAGTGAGATCGGTTCTGCCAGCGCACATCCTTCCAGTTAATCAAACGTATGTACGCCTCATTGATGAGGGCGGAAGTTTGCAGTGTGTGACCGGGATGCTCACGGCTCATGTAATGGTGTGCGAGACGGTGCAACTCCGAGTGGACTAAAGGGGCCAGCTCTTCGAGGGCCGACTGGTCGCCATCGCCCCAAGCAATCAGGAGCTGCGTGATCTCTTTCGGGGAGCGCATCTGCATACAAAAACCAATTTCTTATAGGCTTTGAAAATTACCACAGCTACTTGAAACGTCGCCGGTAATTTTTAACGCACCGTGAGTACTCCCTGTCGCCCAAGGCGCCTGGTCGATTCAGTAATTTTGAAACCACTTAACGCCACGAGCCGACCCAGTCATGGATGGGAAGAATTTCATACGCAATAGAAATTAGCTTTCATTGCAGCACGAATTTAGAAAGGTTGCGGGGGCAGCTATGAGTTTGACACGGGCCCGTCTTAAGTCTTGTGTGTCCGTGGCTCAGCCTCTGAAGGTGTGATCGGGAAAAACTATTCGACGAAATCGCTATTTCCGGTTCATTAATTACCTGAAAATTGGAGCGGGCGACGAGGATCGAACTCGCAACTTTCAGCTTGGGAAGCTGACACTCTACCATTGAGTTACGCCCGCTCGCGGAAAGATTAGATCATTCTTTTTTGGCTCACAAGGTGCGGAGCCATTTAGTAGTGTCCTAGTTTGGACTATCTTTGTGACCTCCGTGTCTCCGTGGTGAGTTTAATGCTTGGATTTATTCACCACAGAGGCACGGAGATCACGGAGTCGCTCAAAGTAGGACACTACTAGCCATTTTTCATCGGACACGCAACCGGCTTCACTACGGTGGGCTTTCTGCTGCTCACTGCTCGCTGCCTACTGGCTTCAGATATTTTTCAATTACTTCGGCCCAGCGACCCTGCGCTTTGAGAATCAGTTCAACCACTTCTCGAATGGCTCCCGAACCTCCGGGAGCTTGAGTTACGAAATGCGCCACGGCAAGAGTCTCCATGGCTGCGTCCGCCACGGCAATCGCCAGTTCTGAACGCAGCATGAGTGGAATATCATTCAGATCGTCGCCAACAAACGCCACCTCGTTCTCATTTACTTCAGCCAACCTGAGCAAATCCTCGAAGTCGTTGACCTTGTTTTCGGATCCTTGCCGGACAAATTCGATACGTAACCCGTCAGCTCGTCGCTGTAAGGCGCTTGAGTGCCGTCCCGAGATCACTCCTGATTTAAAACCGGCTCGATGCCAGAGATCCAATCCGAGACCGTCGCGAACATTGAAACTCTTTTGCTCCTCACCATTGTCAAACAGCCACAGCCGGCCGTCGGTTAAAACGCCATCACAATCCATCAACAGGAGTTTTATCTTTGATGCTCGACGTTCGATTGATGAGAAATCAAGCATGTTCGTAGCACAGACTTCAGTCTGTGAGTTCAGGCTAAGAATCTGGATCTGGTGCCGATTAAAACAGAATGAAGTCTGTTCTATCTGACTTCGAACAACTCGATGCCTGCTAATTTCCAACCGCCACCCGAACGTGAAAGGATCAGCACAGCTGTGCCGGATTGTTCCTGCCCCAGCTCTTTCGCGTTTATGCTCACGTCGGCAGCTGCCAAATTTGAGTCGAGCGTTTCGGTGCGCAGAACAGTCGTCTGCCAGATCTCCGGCTGGCTACCGACGATACCCCCGATGAAACGCACCAACTCACCGGGAATAATTCTGGCCTCGAGTTCGGCTTTCTTACCACTGGTAATCGCCTGATCAAGTTGCTTCACGAAAGTGCGCACTGATTCGTCAACTGGTTGAGAGCTCGCGGCCGCCTCAGCACGAATCCTGGCAGCTCGAGCAGACAGAGACGATGCATAATCAGCATCGGCGCGAACCGCATCGTTAAATCTTTTTGCTGCCTCAGCTGCCTGGCCCTTCTTTAGACTGATCTCTCCCAGGCCGATGTTGGCCCACGCAATCGCGGCCGGAGTTGGCAACACATCGTCCAGGGCGGCTTGAAATAATTTCTCCGCCTCGTCAGTTCTGTTTTGCGCCAACAAAGCTCGCGCTAACAGAATGCGCGCCTCTTGGAGGCGGGGATACAAAGAAAGTATTGCCCTCGCGCCTGACTCCGCTTTGCTGTAATCCTGCGCCCCAAAAAATCGTGTGGCTTCCGAGATAGCTTCGCCGACGTCGCGACTCCGGGGAGCCGAGTCGTTTGCATAATCCAATTGAGGATAGAGTTTTTCCGGATCTATTTCCGCGCGAACTAGCTTCGCAGGTGTTTTGAAAACTACGTCGGCAAAATTACGTGCGGGAACCGTTGCCTGAACGGACACTTGTTCACCTCGATCTGTCGTAGCAGCCACGGTCACCACAGCATCGGTTGAGCCCAGGTTGCGTAGAGCGGAAACCCACTCAGCGCCACGCTGCTGCGGAAGACCGATCATCAGGTCCATATCGACGACCTGATC
>DASSCG010000366.1:0-6709 GCA_035697925.1 Pyrinomonadaceae bacterium | reverse complement strand
TTAGGCATGCAATGGATTCGCAGTCACGTCACCTCTGACGGTAAGCATTCTTTCTGTGAGTTTGAAGCCCCGGATGAGGAGACATGTCGCGAACATGCATCCCGCGCGGGATTGCCAGTTGATAGTGTGGTCCCCTTGGGGGCGGAGCTTGGTCCCGACCAGTTCAAGTGAGTCAGGGCTACTCGCCCTGGTAAGTGCTTCAAACACTTTTAGCTCTGGATTGGGTTTCACCCTTGGAAGAGTGACCCAATAGTACCGCTCAGCTAAGGAGTTTGTTCTCAAAGGAAATGGCCGGGGGATTATCCCGGCCATTTTAGTTATTCGAGTGGAGGCTAAATGAGAGGGTCTTAAGGCTTTCCTTTCCCTTTCGCTTTCCCTTTACCGCCATCACCCTGATCGTTACCACTTGACTGAACTGCTGCTGACTGCTTTCGCTCTTGTTTAGCAGCTTGCGCTGGTGGTCCTTTGAACTCCGGGCTCGCCCCGCCTTTGTTCTGCTTTTGCGCCGGCTGAGTCTGTGGCGTCTGCTGCCGTGCCTGTGGGCGAGAATTCTCTCCTCGTGCCCGTACTGGCTGTCGCATCAACTCACCTTGCGGCTGATGCCTCGCCGGATTGGCGACCCGTTCGGCTTGCGGTTGCTGTTGAGCTTTTCGCTGCGCCTTTTCTTCGGTGCGCTGCTGAGCCCTAATCGCTCGCCGTTGAGTGCGTTCAGTTTGCTGTGGCGCTTGAGTAGTCTTCTCCTTAGCTCGAGGTTCATTTTGCTGTTTCTCAAAGCGTTGGTCTGCCCGTTGCGATGACTCGCTACGCCCTTTGTCGTCATGCTTGCCATTGGTCGCAGTGGCAGCATCTTCATTATCCCTGACTTTGAACTTCTGATTTTTTGCCTTGTCCGACACACGTTCAACGCGCATCGATTTAGCCAAGTCTCTGCGATACCGCGGGTCCCTGACGTCCTGGCCCAGAAATACCTGCGTCTCCCTCAGTTTCTTGGCAATACCCGGAGGCAAATCGATCTTGCCTCGACCCCATGCCGAGTGAATCACTGCATTTCGCAACGGCGTCAGAGTTAAGGGATCCAGCGTTGACCTAACTGATGCCAACCGCTGTCGCTCAATCCGTCTGACAACGCGTGGGTCGATAGGACGACCAAAAGCGTCGAGAGGCACAACTGTAACTGCGTCGGGTATGCCGATGTTAATAAGTTGCGCCGGCAATACCGTCGCCCGCGTCAAGTAATGCGGCTGCCAGTTTTCGTCGTAATAGCGCGGTGCATAAATGTCGCCTGGGCCAAGCGGTACCCAGCCGATCTGGTTCACATCGTCAAGCGGCACGAACGCCACGAGAGCTGGCGCATACTGAGGCGTCGTGTTTACGCCAGCTGGAATCCAGTACCACTGATTACCTACGTTGGCCCAACGACCGTAGTGATACGGCGCATAACCCCACGGCTCACTCGATACCCAGGTTGGACCATAGGGGTAATCATTAACCCAATATCCCTGCTGATAGGGCACCCAACCCGAATCAACTCGCGGCCTCCAGGCATAACCATAACCGTCGACGTTTTGCCAATCACCGTAATAATCCAGATCGTTAATGCCTGGGATGATTGAGTTCACATACTGATAACTCTGATTGCGACGGTACGGATCGTAATAGTAAGGATCGTTGAGGTAAGCATCGTAGTTGCTGTAGCGACCGTCATAAGAATTTGGATACTGGTAACGATAATAGTCATCTACTAAATACCCAGCATCATCGCCATTTAACCGCGACAAAGCGATTTGGGCAGCTGTCTGCCCGAGGAGGGTCAGAACCTCTCCTTTGTTGATCTGACCAGTGCCTCCCAAGCCTACTACCTGGGCCAGTCCGCTCAGAACTGAAACCAGCACACCACCGTTATCGTCGAAGCCGACGTTATAAAGCCCCGGTTCATCGAAGTTGACTGCCCCGTAGGGTGTGCCCACCTCAAACAATTCGCCGGGCGCTAAATAACCAACGTCAAAGATCGCCGAACCTTCGCGAAGAGCGAGTTGCGTCCGTCGATCACCTAGCGATACGACATCGAGTGATGTATTGGGATTTAGCCGAGCGAAATTGCGACCGCTGAATGCGAGCGAGGTACGCGCATTATCACGGGTGTAAATCCGATCTCCTACGGAGAAGGGTTGATTTGTAGTGGCAGTGACCCACTCCGGGTTCGCATTACTATCAGCGAGGCCATCAGCAAAAGCTACCTCGCCATCAACTCGTTGAATTCGTGCTGCGTGTGGAAGCTCTTCTGCTGATGCCGTTCGATCCTGCTTAATCCAGAAAGCCACTCCTAAGCCGGCTAGCAATGCCACCACCAAAGCGACGGTGATGTGCGGCCACAATCTAATCCCTTTCATAACACCCTCCTAAAATTACCCGGACTCATCTCGTAGAATCTCCGGGTGTTTGACCTTAATAAAAGTTTCTTTTCAGGGTGTTTTGGGCAAAAGCCATGCCGACTTTAAGGGCTCCATCGCACGAAAGACAGAAAACTCCTTGTTTTGGACGTCAAACCACTCTAATTCCTTTTTGGAGAACGCGCTGTTACCAGTTAGCCACATTCTTGCAATAAGATTGCTAGGAAAAGTTCTGGCGGCGACGGACCATCGATGAGCGGTATTGAGGTTCTCACGTACTCATTCGGGGCATCATTCTCCGATATCGTAATCAAGTTCAAGGGGTTTAGTTTTGGTGGTCAAGCTCCAAATCTGAGCCAATTTTCCGAGTATTTTCCAAAACGCACGGCCCACGAAGCGCCATAAAATAAGCCTTGGTTCGTCACTCTTTTGGTTCCTTCGTGGATCGTTCTGTGGACTGTGCACCCCGCCAAGGGGTTTTGTCCCGTGGTGCGTTCAGGCCGTCTTGCCATTGTTCGCGGCCAACTCATCACAAAGCGATTGTCCCTGAGCAGTTCTTGTAATTAATGGTGACCTTCGCCGACTCCTCTTCGACCCTTACGAACGTGGAATCGCGGAAGCTTGGGAGCGGCTCTTGAGAGATCTGGCATCCTTATCCTTGTCACGAATTCAACTGTTACCCTCTGAACCCGAACCATCTGCAAGTGCACTCGGGTTTTCCGTTCTCTCATATGATGAGGGCCCTGGTGAGACCACACCTTGTATGCTCAACTTGCAATTCGCCTGCATCAGATTGAATATCTGTGTAGTCGACGAGTATCGCTCCGTGCGAAAGGATCTCTCATTAGGATTGGCAGATAGGCCGGACGTTGTTGCAGCATGATTGAGGAAACGGGGAAAACCTTCAGCCATCAGGTACGTGTCCCTATGTGGCAGCGCCGGTGGGCCCGCCTGGCCATTATCTGGGGAATCTGGACCTTCATTGGATTGGTTTTTACACTTCAATTTTACTTCGCTTCGTACCGCTCTGAACGTCCTGTTCCATTTGTCGACTCGCTTTACATGCAAATGATCTGGGCCTATCTGTTCGCCCTGGCAACTCCATTTGTCCTTTGGGCGGTTTCTCGGATGCCCATCGATCGTGACAATTGGGTTCGGAACATTCTCCTGCACATTCCGATTAGCATTGCTCTAGGTGTGGTTTTGACCGCGTTGGGGCGGATCCTCATTTGGCTCCGCTGGGGCTGGCCGTTGGACAAGCCTCTAACGTTCGAGAGTATCGCCAGATTCGTGGTGGCCAATTTCACTGAAGCGATTGGGATCTATCTTTTGATCGCGCTCTCCGGATATGCGTTTTGTTACTACCGTCGTTTCCGCGAAGGTCAGGTAAAAACGCTGCAACTTGAAGCGCAACTTTCACAGGCACAGCTGCAGGCCCTCAAGATGCAGCTCCATCCTCATTTCCTCTTCAACACCCTCCACTCAATCTCCGCTCTATTGCACAAAGACTCCGACGCTGCCCGCAAAATGATTACGCGGCTAGGAGACTTCCTCCGCCTTACGCTGGAAAACTCCGGTTCGCAAGAAGTGACAATGCGACAAGAAATGGAGTTTCTAGGTTGTTACCTTGAAATCGAACGGATCCGTTTTCAGGATCGTCTGACGACCCGGCTGGACGTGGCTCAACAAACGCTGGATGCAAAAGTGCCGAATCTTATTCTGCAGCCCATCGTGGAAAACGCAATCCGTCATGGTATTGCACCGCGCTCGAGCCAGGGCCTGATCGAAATTGAGGCGAAACAACAAAATGGAACGCTTCGTATTCAGGTTCGAGACAACGGCCCCGGCCTTTCAGAACATCGGACATCCGAGAATGTGTTCAAGAAGGGTCTGGGACTAGCCAATACCGAGACGCGACTCGAACAGTTGTATGGTTCGGCACACAGCTTCAACCTAAGCAACAATCCCGACGGCGGGTTGATAGTGACTCTGGAAATACCATTTACCAGAGATGGTGTCGGTCCAAATTAATCCGAAATTCCGTAGTCCGGTCCAGGCTATCCAATAAACGAAAGTTTTTGTCAGAAAATACACGCCCATGGTGTAACAGCAACAGGAGTCTCCCCAATATCCTCTAAACTTGTCACCGTCCAGGATAGAAAGACTATGACTGAGTCTCCCCTCATCCGGGTGTTGCTCGTGGATGATGAGTCACTGGCGCGCGAGATGTTGAGGGAAATGCTCCAGGATGACCCTCAAGTCACCATTGTGGGCGAATCCTGTAACGGCCGCGAAGCTCTGGAAGCCATCCGCACTCACTCACCTGACCTTATTTTTCTAGACGTACAGATGCCTGAGCTGGGCGGTTTTGAAGTGCTTGAGGCGCTTGGAAAAGACATCCCTCAAGTCATATTCGTCACCGCCTACGACCAATATGCAGTGCGCGCGTTCGAAGTGCATGCTCTCGACTATTTGCTCAAACCGTTCGACAAAGAACGCTTCGATATTTCGTGGCAACGTGCCCGAATTCAGCTGCTTCGTGAACGCGACGGTGGTACGGACCAGCGGATCCTTGCACTGCTGGAAGAGATGAAAGCAGGCAACAAATACCTCGAACGGCTGGTGATCAAGGCCAGTGGGCGGATCTACTTCCTCGAAACTTCGGAGATAGATTGGATTGAAGCTGAGGGGAACTACGTCTCAGTTCATAGCGGCAAGAAGTCTCATTTATTGCGCGAGACCATTAGCAGCCTGGAGGCTCAGCTCGACCCCAGGAAATTCTTACGTATTCACCGCTCGTCCATCGTCCGGATAGACCGAATTCAGGAGCTGCAGCCCTGGTTTCATGGCGAATACCGAATTATCCTGCAAAACGGCGTCCAGTTAACTCTCTCCAGGAATTATCGAGACAAGTTGCACGAAGCCCTCGGAAAACTTCCCTGATTGCAGTTATCACACCCTCAAGCCTTCTAATCACAACCGATTGCCCTTCCGTCACAAAACGGGCTCCGAAACCGTCATCTTCACGTATAACTCCCGTGTTAATCCGGGTGATTGAAAAGTTACAAGATTCCATTCTGACTTTTCGGCCAAAACACCTTTCGCGTTGCTCATGTTCAAACGCTCGATCCCTAGCGAGCCAATAGCAGTAGCCCGGAAAACTCCTTCAATTCGGTCAGGAGGTATTACCCATGAGACTACGCGAATCTCTATTTTGTGCGGCGCTAATGTCGATAGCCTTTGTTACAACCAACGCCAGCGCGCCCACCCTACCGGGCGAGGAGTGCATACCTGACTTTTCTGTCGATGGTACGAGCGGCGGAGAGGCTAAGACCGTGGCGGCCCCGGTGGCACCGTCTCCCCTCATTCATCAGGACAAGGTTCTGGGCTCTGCCTATTACGCCACGCTGGCAATTCTCAGTTCACAGAATCCTTGCAGTGATTTTTTTGGAGGACCGGATTCTGTAGGGATCTTCAACGAATTGGTTAGCAGAATTCGGAAAGACGACATGTCGGTAGGAATCGCCATGCGCATGTCAGGAGCGGTGACTAACATTCAAGATGCCAAGACCAAAAAGAACTACCGGCTTTTCGAAAAGGTGTCACTCAATTCCCGAGGCCCCTTTTATCGACGGAAGGCCGCGCTTTGGGAACCTACAGTGCCTCGGGTAGGGTCCTTCGAACCAAGTACCAAAGAGGCGCGCGTCTTGATTCTGCTTCACGAGTTGGGCCATGTGATGAGGGGCCCCGACGGTCAATGGCTTTTGGCAAACGACGGAGAGGATGAAGGAAAGAGCCTGGCCAACTCGCAAAAGATCGAGGATGTTTGTGAAGGCGAATTAAGTACCCTGAACAAAATCGTTGTAACGGAAGATTTGGGGAAGTTTAAAAAACCTAACCAGTAAGCCTTCCGTTCGATTGAAGAAATTTACCTGAGTAACTGCTATGGGTCGAAGAGTTTCGAAGAACAAGGAAAATATTAAGGAGGAGAGTATGAAATCGATATCAACCTGGGAGAGCGAACGCTTGAACATGGCTAGGCCGAATAACGAGGGCAGCGGAGCCTCGCCGAGAAGCAATATTAGCGCTCTCAAGGAACTGACGCTTCGACTCCTTCGAGAGGTGCAAGCCATTACCGAAGTTCGAACTCTAAGCCTGGAAGGCGGCGTCGACTTTTACGGAGAAGTGAGTCGCTTCGAGGTGGACCTCATCAAACGTGCGCTCTTGCAGACGGCCGGGCACCAGGGTCGAGCGGCGAGATTGCTAAATTTAAAAGTCACCACGCTCAACTCAAAGATCAAACACTACAACATCGCGCT
>DASSCG010000365.1:0-6090 GCA_035697925.1 Pyrinomonadaceae bacterium | reverse complement strand
CGCCGGACTGAATCTCATCACGTAGCTCGCGCAACCTCTTGAAAAACGGTCGTACTTGTTCCGGATCCTCAAAAAATGGAGGCAGGACCATTAACCCGGTGAGGCGTAAACGGGGGCACTGGCGCATCGATTCAACCAAGTCCGATAACTTGTTTTCCGCCACCCCTGACTTTGTGACTTCTCCCGCCAAGTCGACCTGAATCAGGATCCGCAATTCTTGACGCTGTTCGTCGGCGCATGCCCGGTCAAGACGTTCCGCCAGGGACGTGGAATCAACCGTGTGAATTACTTCAAAAAGCCTTACGGCCCGGCGAGCTTTGTTAGCCTGCAAATGACCTATTAGATGCCATCGTGCACCGGCGTCCTTTAAGAGAGGAATTTTTGACTCGGCTTCCTGAACTCGATTCTCGCCAAAGTCAATTACCCCCGCACTCAACGCTGCCCTGACTGCAGCCGCTGGGTGGGTTTTGCTGACGGCTACAAGCGTAACTTCTGTGGATTCCCTACCGCCGCGTGCCGCCGCAGTTGCAATCCTTTCTCGCACCTGGGCCAGAGGGGAACGAAGATCAGTTGCTGCTTCAGTTGGTTGAACCATTTAGAACTCGGCTAAAGCCGGAAATTTCTGCAAAACCAGATAGGTAGACAAACAGCGAACAACGGGGTCCCTAACCGAGTTACCCATTCGAGGCAGTCTTCCGATTCGACGTTTTCGTGTATGGGCTCATCTGGCACCCACCTCCTATCAACAACTTACGGGCGGCACAATGATTGATGAGGGTAAAGATGCCCCCGCTAGAACCCTCATTAGAATTACCGAGTCCGACACCAAATCAAACAAGCCGGTTGCAAGCGCGACCAGCAAATCTGGAGGATTGTATGAGACTTCTTGAGAACAGACAAAACCTTGTCTCAATTGCGCTACTGGCGTTACTGATTACGCTGGTTGCACCTGGGACAGCTTTCGCGAAGAGGGATGATCAAGGCCGACGTCGCGATCGGGACGATGAGAAGCACGACCGAAAGTGTGAAAAATTTGTAAATTGTCACGACGCTCGCGACGGCCGCCGGGACGGCCGGGGCCCACAACGCGATTGGGATGACCGAACCAGCCGCCGACGCCACCGGGGTGATCACCGCTGGGATCGGCGTGACCATCGCTCGGATAGAGGTGATCGCCGCTGGGATCGAAGGGATCGGCGCTTCGACGATCGTGTCGGAGACCGCCGCGACTGGCGAGATGCTCGATTTCAACGGCGCCACCGTAGGCATGACGACGTTCGCAACCGTACAGACCGAAGGTTCGATGTTCGTGAGGTGAATCAGCTTAACACCGCTCGTTTCCGTAGAAACCGAAGCTAATCAACGTTTTGCCATACGCCAGATAAATTCAGCCTAACGAGGGTGTTAGGGAGGCAACTCTTGCTTTCTTGACACCCTCCAACTGCGTTCGCATAATGCACCTCCACCTTGCGGATGTGGCGGAACTGGCAGACGCGCAGGTCTCAGAAGCCTGTGATGGTGACATCGTGGAGGTTCAAGTCCTCTCATCCGCACCAACAAAATGAAGCCGGAAGACGCGAGCCTGTTAATCGGGGCTCGCTTTTTTCGTCATATTTTTAGGGAACTATGTTTCTCAGCCAGCGTTCCTTGGTAGAAGAAACTTGTCACAAGAGTCTTTGGGGCGGTGTTTTCAGTACTGAGAGCGGGAATTAGAGGTACTTTTACCTGAGGTGAAACCAAATGAGTGTTGAACGTGCGGCCGCTGTCGAACCCGTTAACCGACCAAGATTACGAGAATCCTCTTCATCCTCCGGCGTCCCGGTGCAGCTTAGAATAGCTGACCACCCGGTGCGCGATCGCGTGCAACGGTTAGTTACTCTGGCCCTGTCGCTGCTTAATGAGGCCCAAAACCTTGCCCGCGACAAAGCCTTTGCCGAGGCGTCGGCTCAATTAAGAAGCCTTAATATGGCCGAAGGCATTGATTTCTACAAAGAGGTCGAGCGCTTCGAAATTGAACTAATCAGACTCGCACTTGATCGAACTCACGGCTGTCAGGCCAAGGCAGCGAAGCTCCTGCAAATTAAGCCCACTACGCTCAACTCCAAAATCAAAATGTTGGGGATTGAGTACTGATCTAAAGCGGTGCCTTGTCGCCGCTTGGGTAAGACAACAACCGAGCTTACGCGTACGGACCGCTCGCTCTCGCAGATTAAGCGGCGACAAGGCGCCGCATCCTGAACCTTAGTTCACTGCTTCCGAAGCACTCTCCGCTTGCGCCTCCCGCCCATCAGATACAGTCAACGGCAACTCGTCGAAAAGATTTGAATCAATCAGCGTTTGGACCCAGTACTGACCGGCGGTAGGAAAAGTTACGTTTACAAAGAAACTAATGTTGTCCGCAAAACCACCTGCAGCAATTTCAAAACGGGTAGGCTGGGACACCACTACCGGCTGTTTGCGGTCAGTCGAAAGGATGCGAACTTCAGAGAGATGAACGCCCTCGCCACGCCAATGGTTGACCACAGCAAATTTGATCAGCGAGATGGGTAACTGCTGGACCATTATGTTTTGAAACACGCCCATAAACGAGAGCTTATTGCCAGCCTCAAGGCGAACGTCGTCGCAGAAAAGGGTATAAAGCAATTCGAGCTTCTTGTTAGCGTCTTCCGACGTTGCCATATTGTTCTCCCAATTAAATAAGACAGAGCCTGTCCGGATCTCAAACTTAAAGTAAAAGCGGCTCGACCATCTTACCCCAACATTCCTTTGAACGCTGCTTCATCCAGCACTGTAACCCCCAGCGTCGTCGCCTTGTCCAGTTTTGAGCCCGCCTCATCACCCGCAATCACGTAGTCCGTTTTCTTGCTGACTGACGAGGTGACCCGCCCGCCACGACCTTCGATAAGAGCCTTCGCCTCATCTCGAGTATATTTCGATAAGGTACCAGTGAGGACAAATTGTTTGCCTGCGAACCGTTCATCTAACGCGCCTTCAGTGGTTCGATCGATTTTCGTGCGAACACCAGCCGTCTCGAGACGTTTGCAAAGATCCATGTTGCCGGCGTCGTCAAACCAGCTACGTACGCTCTGAGCCACGGTCAATCCAATTTCAGGAACATCATCGAGCTCGGTTTCACTCGCCTGGGCGAGCGACTCAAGAGATCCGAAATGCCTCGCGAGGATTGAGGCGGTCCTGTCTCCGACATGGCGGATGCCGAGCGCATAGATCAGATTCGAGAGATCTTTAGACTTGCTCGCTTCGATTTGTGACAGAAGATTCTGCGCGGATTTCTTAGCCATCCTTTCAAGGCCCGCAATATCCTCGAGTGTCAGCGTGTACAAGTCTCCCGCGTCACGCACCATCTCCTTTGCAACTAATTGCTCAACCAGCGACACACCCAGACCTTCTATTCGCATGGCTCTTCGCGAAGCGAAGTGAAGCAGGCGGCCTATGAGCTGCGCCGGGCAATCGGCTGCCACACAACGAGCGACTACCTCACCTTCCACTCGTGAAATTTCGCCTCCGCATACAGGACACTTCTTCGGCATGCGAAAAAGCTTCTCATCACCAGTGCGCTTTGAATCGATTACCTTTAGTACTTTCGGAATTACCTCTCCGCCCTTTTCTATCAATACCCAATCGCCAATACGCACTCCCAAGCGTTTGATCTCATCGGCGTTGTGGAGAGTGGCGCGTGCCACTGTGGTTCCGGCGAGCACAACTGGTTCAAGGTTGGCCACAGGCGTCAACGCACCGGTGCGGCCAACCTGTACGGTGATTGCCAATACCTTAGTAGTCGCCTGTCGCGCAGGATACTTGTAGGCCGCTGCCCAACGCGGCGCTTTTTGCGTAGTGCCGAATTCATCTTGCAACGCGGTCGAGTTTACTTTCACTACCAGACCATCAATTTCGTAGTCCAGATCATCACGCTGCGCTTCCATTCGGTTGCAGAACTCGATTACTTCTTCAATTGACGGACAAAGCTCTCGATGAGGATTCACGCGGAAGCCGACACTCTCGAGCCAATTCAGTGCTTCCCAGTGCGTTGGAAAGGGTTTGCGATCACCGGCAATTAGGTCGTAAGCAAATAGGTCCAGCTTGCGAGTAGCCACAATCCGGGAATCCAGTTGCCTCAAAGTTCCGGCTGCGGCATTTCGAGGATTGGCAAAGCGCGGCTCGCCCTGTTCTTCCCTTTCAGTATTGGTCCTTTCGAAAACGCTACGCGGAATAAACACTTCGCCCCGCACCTCGAGTTCATTACCAGGGATGCCTCCGTCGGTGCGAAGTTTGAGCGGAACACTTCGGATGGTGCGGGCGTTCTGAGTCACTTCCTCGCCGATGCGTCCATCGCCTCTAGTGACACCGCGCGCCAGCAGTTGATTCTCATACTGGAGGGAAATTGACACGCCGTCTATTTTAAGCTCAGCAACGTACTCAAGATTTCGGCCTTCCGCCAACCTCTGACAGCGCTGATCAAATGCTCTCAGTTCATCAATGCTGTAAGTATTATCGAGTGAGAGCATCGGCCGGCGATGGACGACTTCAGGAAAGCCTTCTGCCGGTCGCCCGCCAACGCGCTGAGTGGGACTGTCAGGTGTTATGAGTTGGGGCTGCTCTGCTTCTAGTTTCTGGAGGCGCTCGAGCAGTTGATCGTATTCGGCATCGGAGATTTCGGGGTTGTCTTTAACGTAATAGAGTTCCTCGTGGCGGCGAATCTCCTCCCGCAGTTTTTCGATCTGTTTTCCGATGGATTGGGCGGTGGCCACTTCTTGTCCCCAGTTTAAGTCTAGTCAGCGAGGCTAGTGAGCAGCAGCCTTTCCTTCACGGGCCCCACTGGCCTTTGTTATGCCACTGGTCCGCGATCTAATTTCGCTGGTTGTCTCGCCGAGACTATTAATCACCCGCCCTATGAATTTGATGCTCTGCAGAAAATCATCCACCCGTATGTTCTCGTCAGGGCCGTGCGGATTCGAACCGGCGTAGCTAATGCCAAACGACGCCACTGGCGTGGGTGGGGATGAGACTCCGCAAACGGCACCCACTGGTCCACTGGATGGATCCATGGGATAGACCAACGGCTGCATTCCATAGACTTCGATAGCTGGCTCGATGACCGCTCGCGCAACGAGTGAGTTCGCCGGCGCTTTAGCCAGAGGCGCACTCCCCAGCTCGATGATTTCAATGTCTTTGAAACCCCGAATATCCAAATGTTGTCTCAGTAGCTTGTGAACCAGCTCCGGAGTCAGATCTGGTACTAAGCGGAAATCCAGCCGACCCATCGCTGTACTGGGTAGAACCGTTTTAGCGCCTGCCTCAGTATGTCCGGTTTGAATCCCACAGATGGTGCAGGTCGGGCCAAAAATGTGTTCTTTTACAAGCGCCTGTCCCTTCATAGCACGCACCCATCCACTAATCCGAAACTCCTTCTTAAGACCAGCTTCGTCCAGCTCGATGCACTTCAAGGCTTCCGCATCTTCATCACAGATCGGTGCGATATGAGAAGAGAAACCATCGATAGTGATCACTCCCTTGGGAGAAGTAATGGTGGCTAAAGCCTGAACCAAGCGCCAGGCCGGATTCGGGACGATTGCTCCCCACTTCGAGTGAAGGTCAGTGCGGGCCCCGTGCGCACGCAGTTCCAAAAAAGTGATTCCTTTGAATCCTAAACTTATCACTGGTCGTTCCTTTGTATCGCGATACCCTTCATCCCAAAGACAACCGCGGGCCGCCAGCAACTCAGGATGCTGGGTTGTAAACCGGTAAAGACTTTGACTGCCTAGTCCGTCCTCGCCTTCGACTATAAAGCGGAGCGATATCGGCAACTTGCCCACGGTTTTCTGATAAGCCTCAACTGCCGCCAACCGCGCCACTAAGTCTCCCTTGCTATTCGCTGCCCCGCGCGCAAAGAGTTTCCCATCAACGATCGTTGCGGCAAACGGTCCTACCGTCCAATCAGTAAGATGGCCGACCGGTTGCACGTCGTAGTGTCCGTAAACTAAGAAAGTGTCTGGGCCGCCACCACACTCGCCGTAAATGATGGGATACCCGGTACCCATCTTGAAAGCACGCGTGCCCATCCCCACTCGCTGC
>DASSCG010000364.1:0-3560 GCA_035697925.1 Pyrinomonadaceae bacterium | reverse complement strand
TGATCCAAAACCTTTGAGAGATTCCCCCGCTGTGTCGACAACTGTGAACCTTTGGCATTCGGGGTTCGACATTAGCACTAGCGTCGCGATGGCTTTGGTGCGGCGATGTGTCTCCAATACTGCGTTTAGATCGATGTCGGTAATAATCTTGCCATTGACTACGATTATCGTCTCACCTTCTAATAACTCCCGTGCGTTGTCCAAAGCCCCACTGGTGCCCAAGATAACCCGCTCCTCGACATAGTGCAGCTTGACCCCGAATCGACTCCCATCACCCAAAGCAGCTCGAACCGAATCAGGTCGATGATGAAGATTTACGATGATCTCATCACAGCCAAAGCCGGTTAGATACTCGGCGACGTAGCCAACTAAAGGCTTTCCTAGGATCGGGATTGCTGGTTTGGTGCGGTCTTCAGTTAAGGGCCAAAGGCGTGTGCCATAGCCGGCCGAAAGAATCATTGCGCGCATGATCGATATACTAACATTCCTAGAGACTCTTCAATCTTTATTGAATTGCCAACCAAATGGAACGATCCACGAACTCACACGAGACAACACGAAACTCTATTAGTGTCGTTTCGTGTGATTTCGTGGATCGTTCTCTTCCGTTTGTTGAGTTAAGGATTTGGTTAGAATAAAAGCCCCGTGGGCAGAAGCGCTAGGAAGCTTTAGAGGCGTCGCGAATCATGAGGTCGAAAGTACCGGGGGCGACTTTCCGGAAACGGCTGTTGCGATTAAGAGAGACAGCGACACTAATGGTGGGATTCTCACCGGTAAACCGGAACCCGCCCTCCAACAAACGGTTGTAAAGCTCGTTGACGTGGAGAGGACCGCCTTCTTCGCGCAGAAGGAGGGTGACCGCCTGTGGAATGGTGCGATCTATGAAACGATCGCTCATGGCCTCAATATTGTTCCGCACAGGCGGAATCTGATGACGCCGGTTATCGAAGTTTGCTGTTCCTCGGGTTTGAGAGGAGGAATTGCCCATTGCTGACTCGAGTTCGGCGTCAGTGGGTAGACCAGCGCTAAGGCTACTCGATGCTAGAACCGACGAAAGCAAACGATAAATGGCCGCCTCAGACTGGCTGGCCAGTGTATCCATTTCGGCGAGTTCTGCTCGCACTGCATCTGCTTCGGCTTCCAGTTCCCGTAGCCGCGCTCCCAAATGCATACGCGCTGCACGTGATTGCCTCAGGTTTTGTTCTAGACGGGAAAGTAGGTTCTCGTTAGGTCGGTCCATCGATGAGGATGTTAAAGCCATTTCAGAAATTGCACAATACTTTTGCTGGAGAAAGAAGCGACTTTCTGGGGGTCATCGCTCGCGATTGAGGACGTAGGTGGGAATTGACCTCAAAGCGTCGCAGTATTCCGAGTCAGGGAGATCCTCCAAGGCAGCCCGCGCGGCTTCAGCATATCCGTCGGCTCTTGCCCTCGCCTGTTCGAGCCCTCCAACGCGATCGACAGCCGCTAGCAAGTCGCCACGCGAAACCTTTTCGTAGTTGCCGTCCCTGATTACGGTCTCGACCAAGTCGCGGTCAGAGCCATCCCTTTCCAGCATGTAGATCAGAGGCAAGGTTACTTTCCCGGCAATCAGGTCCACTCCCGTAGCCTTCCCGAGCGCGTCCTCACTGGCGGTAAAGTCGAGCAGATCGTCAACAAGCTGGAAGGCGGTTCCCAAATTAAGACCATAGTCGGCGAGGGCTTGGCGTTGTTTATCGTCCGCGCCGCCGAGCAAGGCCCCCACTTCACAACAGGCACTAAAGAGATAAGCGGTCTTACGCTGCAAAACATCCAGATACTGCGACTCTGGAACATCCGTTCTGCCCAGGAGGTTCAGCTGTAGTAATTCACCTTCAGTCATCTTGCGTGTGACCGCGGTTAGAATATCCAGGATGGGAAGAGACCTCTCGGCCAGGCTTGTTTCGAATGCCGACATGTAAAGCCAATCGCCCATCAGGACGGCTGTGTCATTACCGTAGAGGGCATTTACGGTAGGTCGGTCGCGGCGAGTGTCGGCTTCATCGATAATGTCGTCATGGACTAGTGTGGCCGTATGCAAGAACTCCATTACTGTCGCCATGCGAATAGAGTTGTAACGAGATCCATCGCCGCCCACGGCATAGTTGGAAAGGATTGTCAGCGCCGGTCGTACGCGCTTTCCACCCGACGCCCGCAAGTAGTCACCCAGGAAAGCAATGACTTGCACATTTGACTGTACCTGTCGCTCAAACTCGATCTCTACTTGCCCGAGCTCCGCAGCGATCAAACTAAAGATTCGTCTCGCCGCAAGCGTGACGTCGTCTAGTGCAACAGTTTCACTGGCCGTCTGCATCTGCCTACCTACTCTAAGCGTTCCGAGTTAGAAGTGAATCTAATGAACTCAATTGGAGCGATAATTCGTAAACTGCATATCGATGCCAAAATCCTTGCCCTTGAGTTTGGCGATAATGTCCTGAAGCGTATCTCGATCTTTTCCCGTCACTCGAACCACGTCAGCCTGAATTGAAGCTTGAACTTTGGCCTTCGTATCTTTGATAAACTTCACAACTTCTTTTGCTTTGTCCTGGGGAATGCCCTGTTGGATTGCTACGTGTTGCCTAATAGTGCCGCCTGCGGCCTGTTCAACCACGCCGTAGGTCAAAGCCTTGAGAGGAACTCCGCGACGCACGAGTTTCTGCTGGAGAATATCGTTCATGTTGCGCAGCTTTGTTTCATCTTCTGCGGTTAGTACGAGAGCGTCTTTTTCGAGCACAACATTGGCAGCGCTACCCTTGAAATCGAATCTCTGTCGCACCTCTTTGACAGTTTGATGAATCGCGTTGGTGACTTCGGCGCGATCCACTTCTGAAACGATGTCGAAAGAATTCTGCTGGGCCATGCTAAGAGTTCCGGATGTTTTAACTATTTATGCAGCGAGGATAGCATCAAAAGGTCAGCATGTGAAACTTGTCTCTTAGTCGGAGAATTCATCGGAATCAGCAAAGCGCACCACCAAATCACGCGAATTAACTCAAATTAAGACACGGGGTTCGTGAGGTTTCGTGGATCGGGCTAGTAAGTTTCTGTAGCCTACCGAGACTCGTCAGACCAACTCAAATCAAGGTTGAAAAGCCTGGCAAAATTTCCGGACGTGATCTGACCCATCTCCTCGTTCGAAACGCCCCGAAGATCTGCAAGGCATTTCGCCACCTCAACCACATAAGCGGGCTCGTTTCTTTTTCCACGGTAAGGCACCGGAGACAAATATGGACAGTCAGTCTCAATCAACAACCGCTCTAACGGCATTTCGGCGGCAACGTGCCTCAAGTCATCAGCCTTCTTGAAAGTGATGATTCCTGAGAAAGAGATGAACATCCCCAGTGCAACCGCCTGCGTCGCAAGGTCAAGGCTGCCACTAAAGCAATGCATGATGCCGGGGAGGTTCGACCCTTGCCACTCGGAGCGCAATATTTCGATTGTTTCCGCCTCAGCCTCTCGGGTGTGAATGATTACGGGCAATGAAGCCGCTCGGGCCAATCGAAGCTGTCGACTGAACGCGCTCATCTGCACGTCCCGCGGGG
>DASSCG010000363.1:0-4888 GCA_035697925.1 Pyrinomonadaceae bacterium | reverse complement strand
GTAGTCGACGCAGTACCGTCGTTCTTTAATCCGAACTGAACGGTGACTGTCTCGCCCGGGCTCAGAGCATTGTCAGCGGGCTGGCAACTTTCGGCCGTAATCGTGGCGCCCGCAGCTGCGATATGTGGTGCGCCGAGGATGCACTGATTAATTGTGGTGGTGTTTCCGTTGGTGATCACCACATTGTTAAGTGTTACAGGGAAGTAATTCGGTGCGGAAATCGTTACAGTGTAAGTCCCGGGCGGCAGTTGTGAGGCGAAGGTCCCTGCCGGCGTTGTGCTTCCGTATAGATTGTTGTTAACGGTAATTGATGCACCTTGAACGGGAAGCAGGCTATCGCAGTTGGTAACGTTAACCTGTAGCGTTCCCTGAGCTGGAGCCACACAGGCGGGATTAACCTTGAAGCTGCCGACACGAGTATGCCACTCGGCGGTGATACCTGGCTGATCGTCTAGGTAGTACTCATTGGTGTGCCAGAAAGTGCAATCATCTGTAGGGTCTACATTCGTTGAACTGTAATCGCCCCAGCGTGATGAAGTGTGGGTTTGTACAAAGCCACCGGCTTGCAGGGTTGCTTCACCCTGGAAGAGCCCATTGGGTGGATCGCCAGCGAGGCGGCCAGCGTAGCGAACGCCCGGGAAGACTGTGGTGCTCGAAACGCTATACCCGACCGCTAGGTTGCCCTGGTGGTCCATCGCTGCACTACCCATCCAGCGATTGGTCGTGTCCGGCGCAAAACTCGCCTGCTCGTTCACGACATAAGCGCCGGCAGTATTTCGCAGTTCGTAGTACCGCACTCCAGCCTGGTGGAGTGCCTGAGTATTTCCTGTGCCCACGTTCACGGTGTGGTTGGTAACGAGGGACTGATGCGTTCCAAAGTTGCGATATTGAAGCCGATGCATCAAACGGTCACCGATGGCATCGAGCGCGGAAGTCGCATTGTTTGCCGGAGGGGGTTGCTCAATGTCGTCGCGCCCAGCCGGGTCGGCCGGGTTAAACGCGGCCACTGCAATCGGGCTCTCTGCCCTTTCGATAAAAGTGGAATTCGCCGGAACTGCGAAGTCGGCGTGAAAGTCGAAGACGCGAAGGCCGTCAGAAGCGTCACCAAATTCCGTCGCAATGAAATACGCAAAAACGTTTGGAGCACCCGCGGGGGGAGGGGCTAGTCCGTCTGCGTCGGAGGGCAACATGCCCCCAATAGTTGGATCGAGGTTGAACAGATCAAAGTAAATGAAGCTGGCAGTGGGATCGCCAGCAAGCAACTTCGCACGATCGAAAGCGAATGCACCGCCGCCGAGGAATGCGGTTCCAGCCTGATTGAACTGGTTGTCCGTCATGTAGTAACCATCGGGCCATACACCGAACTTCGGATAGTCGTTGAACTTGTTGTTCGGCATCATGAAGTCATACAGATAATATGCCCCCGTGGGGTCTGGGGTCTGCGAGATGGCGATGAGTTGGTGATTGTTTGGATTCGCGACGGTGCAGAATTGGCTGATAAGCCAGCGGTCAGCCAAGGAGTCGTAGTGAACCACTGGATCCCCGGATTCGTCACCCGCGCAGGGTCCTGGAATAGTCCCAAATAGATCTCCAATTGAGCGGACCGGCGTCAGTGGCGTTCCTGCCTTGTCATAGACACGGAAAGTGACGTTGACCGCTTGCACATAATGATTCGGGCCTACATCACCCACAGTGTCCGGGGGTAGGAACCCCTGACCGAGGGCGATGGTATCGAAGATGCTCTGACCTTCGAAGTTGACAATCGTTCCTGGAATATTGGGCTCGGGGGCGGAGGCTTGAATGGCTGCGTCTCCGTCCTGCTTCGAGCGATAGCTGACCCCATCGGGGGATCCAACGCCTGCGCTGCGGAAAATCTTGTTTGGAACTACCTTCAGATTCTGGTCAGCGTCCTTGTCGATCCCGACCCTTGCGGGTTCAGGGAGTTCACTAATCTTCGGGGAGACTCCGAACCATACCGCCGTGCCTGAGACTGGAGTCAAAGAATTTTGCGGCCGCATTACCGAGTTGAATTTGGTGGGCAAGCTTGCCTGGCTTGCAGTCGGCTGAGTTAAGGCGGGCTTTGAAGAGGACTTCTTGGCTCGCTTGGCTTGAGTTATCGGTAGAATCAAAAGCATAGGCAGTAACAACGTAACTCCTATGATCGCTAAAGTTCTCACATGTTTCTTCATTCTTCTCCTCCAGGTGAAATAAAAGGCCCCATTGCAGTGAGAGATCAGCTTTCGCTGCCGCATGAACGCGAGCCGGAAGCTGCAGCACACGCATTTGCGCATGCTTATCGCTGTTTGGTATTCCGCCTTGTTCTTATTACTGGTTGAGCGATCACTTCAGACGCGAGGGCAATCACGCCAAGAGTGAACGTTTTGGAATCGAGGGATGTCTCAATAGAGACAGAGCTATATTTGAGATTTAGAAGACAGATTGACGGAAGAGAAGCTTACAAGAGGCGTGCCAGTCTACGAACCTGCGATAGTACGTACGAAATCGTCAACTTTTTGTCACAAGCTGTTGCCCGCCGTTAATCCTACCACCCGTTTCGTCCGAATCTCAGATCGCAATTCTAGACTCCAGACGATCAAAATGCTGAGATCCCACGGTTTTTCTGCCGAGAAAACATCTGTTTAAAAACTCAAGAATCTCTCAAGGCAAAGACAATAAAACAGTTGTCAGGTGCTATGGCACCACTCTAGGCGAGGTGGACAAGAAGTTAACGTCTGGCGGTATATGTTTGTAATTGAATCTGACCCGACACTTACTCTAGGCAACGGCGAGTTAATCGCCGACAAAATAACAATGCCCGAGCCGCAGCCACCCTTTTCACGGGCAAGGCTTGTGACTCTCTTGAGACAAAGCTTGGAATGTTGTACTGCAACAATCGTGTGTGGAAGAGCGGGAACAGGAAAGACAGCACTCGCTCTCGACTTTGCACGTCAGTGTAATCGACCAGTTACCTGGTACAAGGTCGATGCTCCGGAGAACGATCCAAAAAGTTTCTTTCAGTACCTCATTGCTAGTATTCAAAAAGAGCGTCCAAATTTCGGAGTAAAGACACTGCCACCTGCGTTGAGAACAACAAATGGAAAGCAAATTGATACGCTAGCCGAGGCTTTTATCTACGAGCTGATCGAAGGAGATAAAAAACCTCTGTTAATTGTTGTTGAGGACCTGCATCTGGTTTCCGACTCAGAGTGGTTGATGCCGTTCTTAAGGCGAGTACTTCCTCTCTTGCCTGTTAATGTTCACGTCTTGATGACCAGCAGGGTAATGCCATCGGCGCCTTTATGGCGGATGCGTTCCAAGCAGACTCTTGCAGTTATTGAGGAAGAATCTCTGGTGTTTACCAAGCAAGAAGCCGTTGATTTATTCGAGAGCTATGCGCTTTCGCGCGAACACGCCACAATTGCATTAGATCATACCAAGGGCCGCGCCGCAGCGCTGGCTCGATTCGCGACCATGCTTATTGATAAGGATAAGCCAGCCTCGGTCGGCGTTTAGCAATCTTCTATCTTCTATTGCAGGTGCAACTGGAACCAGCATAGGAATGACTGCAAAACTCGCCGCACTAGATACAATGTGGACAGTGGCCCAAACTCTTTGCACATGCTAATCTGCGACAAAGTCCACATCGCAATAAGAGGCATGACGTGATGGCTCGAACCCGTCAGGGAAAGCCCGCGCAAGTAGCAGCAGCCGGGGCTAAGGTTACTCAAGCCCAACCTACCTTTTTTTTACGAACCAAGCTCTTACCGCCACGGCCAGCGCCAGAATTACTATCCAGGCCGCGCCTTTCCGAACGCCTGCTCGCCAACCTTGCGCACCCGGTCACGCTGGTAACGGCGAATGCCGGCTCTGGAAAAACCACTCTTGTTGCCGACTTTCTGAAATCAAACGATCGGCGATTTGTTTGGTATCAGTTGGATCACACTGATGCCGATCCGTTGGTGTTTCTGGGTTATTTAAGTTTCGGGATTCAGCAAGCCGTACCTGGATTCGGTCGGGCGATGTTTCCATATTTGCAAGAGGCTGCGGGCGAGATATCACAACATCCGGAAGGCGCTGTAGACATTCTACTGAACGAAGTCTTGGAATTGGTCGACCAGCAGTTGATTTTGGTTCTGGACGACTATCACCATCTAGGTCCGTCTACCGCAGTTCATGCCGTCCTCGATCGTCTACTTACGTACCTGCCCGATGTGTTGCACGTGATTATTATCTCGCGGGAATTGCCACCAATATCTTTGGCCCGCTTCCGCACTCAATCACCGCTTTCGATCATTGATCGTTCGGATTTGCTTTTCACGGACGAAGAGATACAAAAACTATTTCGTCAAGTTTTTGATTTGGAGCTCACTCCCCATCAACTTGCCGAATATCGCGAACGCACTCACGGGTGGATAACAGCATTGCAATTGGTGCGGCAAGTAGCGCATCGAACCGTCAGCGGTTTGCGCGAAGAACTTGCCGCCGCACCTGATCTCACGGAGGTCTTGCGACAATCAGAACATGATATTTTTGACTACTTTGCCGAAGAGGTTTTCTCTGACGAGGCCGAGGAAGTCCAGCAGTTACTCTTAAGGCTCTCCCTCCTGGATCGCATCGAGCTCGACGCCTGCACCTCACTGTTTCCTGGCCTCAACTGTTCTCGCACTCTCCCGAACCTCGTTCGCCGCAATGTCTTCATCACTGTAGCCAGCGATGGTCTGGGTGAAGAGTACCGATTTCACCCTCTCTTTCAGAGCTTCCTTCGACGCCGCTTGCGTAGCGAAATCGGGAAGAGCGCCGTCGCTGCCGAGCATCGACGGATAGCCGAGCTGTTTTTGGCGCGCCAAAACTGGGACCAAGCGGTAAGACATCTGGTCACTGCTGGTGA
>DASSCG010000362.1:0-3315 GCA_035697925.1 Pyrinomonadaceae bacterium | reverse complement strand
GGTTGATGCTGACGGCCGTTGTTGTGTAATAGTCGCGCTCGCTGACATTGCTCTAAGCGGAAAGACAGGCGTGACGACTGAAGTTGTTAAGGAAGTATCCAAGCCGATTGCAGGAGCGTCGACGGCGGGATCCTAATGATTGTTCGATCCTTGCTAAGCAAAGGTGCTTACGTCTCAGGGAAATTCACTATGAGCGGAAAGACGGCCTTGATGCTTGCAAGAGAGAAGGATATCGAGATCGCTGAATTACTTCAGGCAGCCGGACCAGAACAATAAAAAGCGTAGACGATAGGGAAAATTTGGTGCCCGCTAGTAGATTCGAACTACTGACCCCTCGCGTGTGAAGCGAGTGCTCTACCACTGAGCCAAGCGGGCGCAAGTTTTTCAGAATCAGTAACAGTCAAGCATCGATAGAACAGTGAGCCAAGATTGTTAATGATGTAGACGTGGCCATCTTAAATGATCACTGCCCGTTTGCACCAGCCATAGTGCTAACGCTCAGGCGTAAGGGGGATCATTTTCATTACTAACCGCGGTGTTGAGCTCATGCTGTACTCTTGCCTATCCTTGAGTAACTTGCGATCAAAATCGCAATTAGATTTGAGACCAGAAGGTGCGAATGTTCGTGGAGCAAGACGCTTGTTACCCGCACCGGCAAGTCTATCAATTCATTCTTTCATGCGTGTATCTGTAGCGATCCAGTTTACTTCCCAGGTCTTGCCGCCATCGTCCGAGAACGCCTGTTCAAAACGGCAAGAATTCGGAGTGATATCAGAGATAACAAATCGGACGAAGATGGCTCGGCCATTCAGGACTTCCTGACCGAAAAACTCGCCACGCCCATTCTTGAAGCCACCAACCACAGGTTCGGTCAAAGTACCACTTGCGCTGTTGGCAAAATTGAGGCTCCACTGGCGGGACTGCGGATTGTATAGACGCAGGGAGAGCCCTTCGATGCGACCCGAGGGACCTTCGACGTCGAGCTCCACCAAATTAGCGCGGCCATTCCAAACTTTTCCGACGACGGTTGTCCCTTTATATTCGACCCAGGTGGTCGAGCCTGTTAAAGGATTTTTGAGGCGCCTTAAGTGAGTTTTCCAGGTGCCAATCTCGAAGTCGAAATCGTGTTGACCATCCCGTTCATTAAGAGTTTGTTCAGTGCGGATACCTGAAGCTTTCGACTTCGACCGGACCTCCACAACCGCAGCTCCGGCTATTAACGCCGCGAGAGTCAACCCTGCAACTGCTCCGTATATCCGCATGACATGAGTCTCCTTGTTTGAAGTGGGCGCCTCCACTTATATGCAGCCTTCGAATCCACTACCAATGAACAATTTCGTCAGGGTCTTCCACAACAACGACTTCGTAGTTTTCCAACATCGGCATCACAACGTTCTCCAGTTCGAGTTTCCAAAGGTCACCTTCATAAAACTTCGCCTTCATCGGCTCGCGCGAATCCAGATCAGGAAAGCCACGCATGAAAAAGAAGGTGTCGGGATCTTCGACGGAAAGAAATGGGCCAAGTATCTTCATCCCGATCTCTGCATGTGCCGGGACAGACTTAGAGCGGAATATCTCAATAAACTCGGCACGTTTTCCGGGCTTGGTTTTATAGGTACGCATCTCGATAATCATTTTCACTCTCCGCCGGCATGCTTGCGCGCCCCGCTTAAAAAAGCAAGAATGCACTTTCCGGTAACCTGGTTACATTATGGATACTAGCCCTCTGAAACAGTGCGTAGATCTTTCACAACCAACTGCGCCCACGAAGTGCCCACTTACAGCGGCGTTGAACGCTATTGGCGGTAAATGGAGTTTGATTTGCCTCTATTGGTTGGCTTCCGGTACGCGCCGTTTTAACGAACTGCGCCGGCTAATGCCCGACATTTCTCACAAGGTACTGGCCGCGACGCTCCGGAGTCTGGAACAAGAGGGATTAATCTGTCGCACGGTTTACGCGGAAGTCCCCGCGCGAGTCGAGTATCACATCTCTAGTCATGGGGAAACCGTGCGTCCGATTATCGAGGCCGTTCGAGCATGGGGCCATGAGCACCTGGACTGGAAGCAGCTAGAGCCTGAAACGACAACCACCTCTACGACTGAAAAGTAATTGTGCAAAGGACCAAGGAAGCCCTGAGATCATCGTCGCGGTATTCTGCAGTGAGGACGACAAGTCAGCCACGCTTGGCGACAGTTACTAGCTCCTTACTTGAAACAGCCTCGGCCAAAGCTGAGGCTTAGGTAATGACAACCTGCGAAGCAAGTGACCGCATGAAATGCGACCGTCGCATTAGAGGGAAATCATGAACGCAGCCGCTATTGCAGGGATCGCCTTTGTAGGCATATTGGGGACGACATTGCTCGGTATGCGCCTGCGCGCCGCGCTTCCCGATCATCATCTTAGCGCGGAGACCAAGGAGACAGTGCGGGTCGGAATGGGATTGGTCGCGACCATGACTGCTCTGCTTCTCGGACTGCTAATCGCGACGGCAAAAGGTTCGTATGACACTCAGAGGAGCCAGGTGATCCAGATGGCGGGTAAGATCGGTTACCTCGAGCGCGTGCTCACCATCTACGGCCCGGAGGCGGCGGAGATTCATCCACTATTGCGTGAGTCAACTGAGGGCTTGATCCAAAAATTGTGGCTGGACAGAAGCTCCTCGGAAGCCCAGATAGATCCCGTTCTATCGTCGGGCCATGCGTTGTACAGCTCAATCCATAAACTGGCACCGACAAACGATGAACAGCGAGCACTGAAGGCCCAGGCGCTCGACAGCATTAACGACCTCGGCAAGACGCGCTGGCTTTTGGTCGCGCAATCAGATACGTCGATACCCAAGCCCCTTCTGATCATGGTTGTCGTTTGGCTTGCCATCATTTTTCTTAGCTTTGGCCTTTTCGCGCCTACGAACAAGACCATAGTTGTCGCTATGATCATAGTGTCACTGTTGGTTTCGAGTGCTCTCTTTCTGATCCTGGAACTGGACCGTCCCTTCGACGGTGTGATCCAAGTGTCCAGCGCACCAATGCGCAACGCGTTAAGCCATTTGACGCCGTAGGTGTGCCTCAATGCGGAAATAGGAGCGGAGCCAAATTGCAAAAAGTGGTGCCCGCTATTGGATTCGAACCACTGACCCCTCGCGTGTGAAGCGAGTGCTCTACCACTGAGCCAAGCGGGCCAACCTAATAAAATCGCAGCTTTCAAAGAGTTGGAGCCAAAGGTACCCCTATTCGTACCCCTCAGTCAATATAGGTAGAAAGCAAGAATTTACTCATATCCGTGTCGATGTGAGAAGAGAATCGAAAAATCTACGC
>DASSCG010000361.1:0-5712 GCA_035697925.1 Pyrinomonadaceae bacterium | reverse complement strand
CTCGGCTAATCCAGCCTTCTTAAACGAGCTGTTCATATCTGGACAATAAAGCAGAACGATCCACGAAATCACACGAAAGATCACTAAACATTTCGTGTTATTTCGTGTGGTTTCGTGGCTCGTTCACTTTGCTAAACCTGTGGATCCTTTACTGCCATCGAAAGATCTTCAGCGCAACAACAAAGCTAATAACCAACCACGCCAGCAGTATCGCTACGTGGAGCCAGTTGGCCCACAGCGGTGCCCCTTCGTTCATCACGGCTCGCAGCAGTGTGTTGAGTGCCGTCAGCGGCAACGCCTTGATGAACGGTTGAAAGACCTGCGGAAACCTCTCTGACGAGAAGAAGGTCCCGGAAAGCAACCACATCGGAAGCATGATGAAGTTCATCAACCCCGACACTCCTTCGATCGTCGTCGGTCGAGCAGCGACTAGCAAGCCGATTCCTGAAAAAGTAAAACCTCCCAGCAGGGTTATCAAAGAAACGCTCAGCCACGACCCGCGCACAGTGAAACCAAAGACGAGCCAGGCGAAGACGACAACCGCCGCGACTTCAAGGAGTAGAAACACCAGGCGCGAAAGCATGAACGAAAACAGATAATGTGAACGTCGCATGGGCGTCGCGGCAAAACGCTTGAGGAGTTTGCGCGAGCGGGCGATCACAATGGTAAATCCCAGTCCCCAGAGGCCACTTCCCATCAGGTTCATACCAATCAAACCCGGAACCAGGAAGTCTACATAACGGGCACCCGTTTCAGTGATTCTTTCTTCTCCGACGGTGACGACATCGTTCCTTCCTTTTGCACGCTGCAGAACGTCGTCCACTATCAGTCTGGCAGTACGGCTCTCGGGCCTGGTCGGATCAAAACGTAAGGAATAGGAATCGTTACGGGGTTCGACGACTATCGCCACCTTGCCGCTTCGCAATGCCCGCGCTGCTTCGTCAGGTGCCAGAACTGATGAGCTGATTTCCGGAGACTTACCGAGCACATTTGCGAGCTCCGTTACAGCAGGATTTGTCGCATCATCCTCAATACCCACAAATGTTTTATCGGGTGCGGTGTTGCGGAACGCTATGCCGAGTGCGAAGGTCATTAACACCGGGAAGATGAAGACCCAGAACACGGCCTCTCGCTCACGCAAAAACTCGCGCACACGCATCGTGGTCAGCTCAATCAGAGGATGAAGTGATTGGTTAGTCGTCTCTGTATCCATGGGCTATAAAAACCTATCCGCAGATTACGCAGATGAAATTAAGGCTTTGAACTTTGTGCTTTGTGCTTTGAACTTTGTGCTTTGTTCGCCGCGGGTTTTCGCGATACACACGGATCAGGAAGGACTCTAACATTTTCGTTGCGACCTGATCCCTAATCCCTAATTCCTAATTCTCATCCGCGTTTATCCGCGAACATCCGCGGCTGAAGTTCTCCGCGTCCCCGCATCTCCGCGTCCCCGCGTCTCCCCGTCTCCGTGTCTCCGCGTCCTCATTTCACCCCTCGCGGAGCATTCTCCCAGTCAAGCTCACAAAAACATCTTCCAGAGTCGCCTGATGGGTTGTTAGCGAGACGAGCTCGGATTGTTGCCGTTTGATTTCTTCAAGCAATGCCGGCATCGCGACGCCCATCTCAGTGACGGTTAGCGAATAATCGTCTTCCCGTTTGTGCAGATGACTCACGGCCGGAAGACTCGTTAACGCATCGTCGGCAATCGCCTTTGTGACTCTAAATTCTATAATCTGATCCGCCCCCAGCGATTTAATCAACTCAAGTGGGGTTCCCAGAGCGATGACTTTTCCGTGATCCATGATCGCCACACGGTCGCATAGACGAGTCGCCTCTTCCATGTAGTGTGTAGTCAGCAGCACGGTACCGCCCCCCTCACGAAATTTCTCGACTACGTCCCACAACGACAGACGGGCTTGCGGATCAAGACCAGTGGTCGGCTCATCAAGAAACAGGAGTTCAGGGTCACTGACAAGTGCGCACGCAACTGCAAGTCTCTGTTTCTGACCACCGGAGAGTTTTCCCACTCGCGCGTTTCGTTTCTCTTCCAGTGCGACTGTGTGAATGACCTGGTCTACAGGGTGACCACGTTTATAGAAGCTGCGAAAGAGTCGCAAAGTCTCAACCACGGTAACCTTCTCGGCGAGTTGCGTTTCCTGCAATTGCACGCCGATACGTTCACGAAGCGCACGCTCGTCGCCGGAGTTCCACTGCTGGCCCAGCACCTCCACCGTGCCTTCGTCGGCAGGTGTTAGGCCTTCGAGTATTTCAACTGTGGTTGTTTTGCCGGCGCCATTTGGACCAAGCAAACCAAAACACTCCCCGGCAAAAACCTCCAGATCCAAACCGTTGACTGCAGTTACATCAGCAAACCGCTTCACCAGCCCCGCGCATCGCAAAGCAACTCGTTGGGTTGTGGGTGAAACTGTTCGCGCTGTTGATATTGGGGGCGATGATGTTTGAGTCGACATATTATAAAGCGTTGAATTGCGCGTCATGAGATCAATACCACCACAGGGTAGAAGTTGTGACAAATTTGAACCACTCAAGAATCATAAAATTGCAGGTGGGGAAGGGCGGTTTACCCCCGCTCATGATTCGCCGCGATCATCCTTAGTGTTTTAGCTCATTGTTGAATTGCTACCAATCATGCGCGGGGGTAAACCGCCCTTCCCCACCTGCAAATTTATGAATGTCGAATGATCTCCTGATTAACCCCTCTTGTTAAGATGTCCAATCCAAGCACGATAAGTTTTTGGGACGTCAGTCTCTTTCAGTTTCTTCCACGCGCTTATTGCTTCCTCGCGAGTGGCGCCTTTTTCATGCGCCAAAAATTCACTGATGAAATTGATGTATCTACCGTGGGGTATTTTAGCGAAAGCCCCTTCTGTTTGATTCAACTCGACATACCGTTTCACCAGATCGGCATACGTAATATCAATCCCTCTTGTTAGTTGGTCTTCGCGCCAACGGTTTAATCGATACCATACCCCAGACCTGGCCTTAAGATTGGGAGCAATTTTTCGGGCTTCTTTAATAATGAAATTCTTTGTTTCCTTGTTGCTGGTGTAGTTTCTGATGGACAGCTTAAGGCTTAGTCCTTTCTCATAATCTCTGATACCCGACCTTGATAAGTTTCTCTTCGTGGGCTTTTTTATTCTTCCGGATTTGAGAAACGTCACAATCGCCTTTTCAAGCTCATCCTTCCGCAGTTTATTTGCAGACGGGATTCCAATGGATTCGGCGAATGCCTTGAGCTCAACTTGATACCAATAGCCGTTGTCAAATTGAGTCAACGTCATCGACTTCGAAAGTTTTCCTTTTGCCAAAGCCGCTTCCTCCGTAATTTATGGTTTGCCTAAGGGACTGGGAATGGAAGTTCAATCGACTTGATAGCTACTTCCACGTGCTATCCTCCATGTGATCTTGGGTGGCATGAAGAAATCCATGAAGACATCGCTGATCATTATGGCACTGGCGTTGGCCGCCTGCCTCATCTTCCTTGCCTGGTTCGGATCGCGACCGGACGAGCAGTTCTCTAAGAGCGTCTCGGGTACGTCCGGAGGCCTGGCGTTCGAGGTGCGAGTCGAGAAGCCTCGCATGGACCGGTTCCTCTTCGGGATCCTTCCAACCAAGATCGAGGCGAAGCTAACTGGGGGCGAGTTGCGGTTCGACCACGCGAGCCGTGGCGCAAAGATCGGCAGCGTCGGAGCCAACCACCTCGAGCTCAGTGCCGACGGCTGGGATCTTTTGATCGAGACAGACGGCGAAGGGCGGGTCACTGAGGAAACACGGCTCGTGTTCCCGATTGAGATCGCGGAGATAAAGTGGACTCTGCGCTGCCGACCCGCAAATCCTGCCAACGGCTATCTCAACGCCACCACGAGGCCGGGGTCCAACGTGCTCGCCGGCACCTTCCTTGTTGAGCTAGCTCGCTGCGAGGATGCCAAGACGGGGAAGATCCTCGATACCGAAGCCGGAGGTAATCCGGGTCAGGCGTGGCCGTCATCACCGCTCAACCTTCGCGGGAGCTTCGAGGGCCTGCCACTAGGTGGTATTTGACCAATAGGTCCTATTTGACCTATAAGGACATCGGTAACCTCACTATGAATAACAAATCTCCTCACAAGATCGCGCGAGAGCTGATCCCCGCTCACGGCGGCTATCGCAACCTCAAATCATTTCAGCAAGCCGAGTTGATTTATGACGCGACTGTTAAGTTCTGCGATCGCTTCATCGATAAGCGATCTCGGACACATGATCAGATGGTCCAGGCTGCTCGCAGTGGTCGGCAAAATATCGCCGAGGGCAGCCAAGCGTCCGCCACATCAAAGAAAACCGAACTCAAACTTACTGGCGTCGCGCGGGCCAGTCTTGAGGAACTGTTGTTAGACTACGAGGATTTTCTGAGACAGCGAGGTTTGATTTTGTGGGGGAAGGATCATTTGTCGGCAAATGTGATTCGGCGCCTGGCTTATGAAAAGAATAGGTCGTATTTGACCTATCAGACCTACATTGAGAACTCTTCGGCTGAGGTCGCTGCGAACACCGTCCTATGCCTGATTCACCAAGCCAACTACCTTCTCGACCAACAACTGCGTCAGCTCGAACAAGCCTTTCTCAAGGAAGGCGGCTTCACCGAACGGCTTTATCACGCCCGAAAGAAGAGACAATAGGACCACTGGGGCAACAGGAGAAAGACCAATAGGACAAATAAGACCGATAGGGAAAAATACGACCAATGTGGTATTTGACTGATCGTCTTATCGGTCCTATCGGACCTTTCGGCGACAATCTGCACTGGAGGGAAAACCTATGGCCGACGGTCATAGCAACACGTTACCGAAACCGCCGAAGCGCAGCAGGCGCTGGACCTCTTTTGTGGGGGGTCCTGCGAAAGGGCGAGTCGTTCGAAGTCTTCAAGAAGAAAACAATCCGGCTCATCGTCTGCGGGTTGAACACAACCAACATACGCTTCTCATTCACGTTTCGAATGAAGATGGAGATGGGTGGACAACAATCGCTTTGGACAGAGCCACAAGGGAGTGGTCAATCGCCCAACGCCGCCGTCAGCTTGATTCAGCGGTGGCGGCCTGTGAACTACTGTATATTTAGACGAAGTTATCCCCTTGAGGTTTAAGTCTGATCCGGAATCTCTGCTTCGACGAGTTTCGCCAGCAGCTTTAGCGATTCTTGCCATCCGAGATAGCAGGCCTCAGCAGGAATAGCAGCGGGCACTCCCTCTTGAACAACGCTCAATTCAGTTCCGACCGATACTTTTGTCAAGGTGATCGTCGTCTGCATTTCTCCGGGCAGATTCGGGTCGTCGAACCTGTCAGTGTGGCGGATGCGTTCGTTTGGCGTTAACTCAAGATACTCTCCACCGAAAGAGTGGCTCTTTTCGGTGGTGAAGTTGGTGAAGGACATACTGTAAGTGCCTCCGACTTTTGCATCGAGGTGATGCACCTCGCCCGTGAATCCATTGGGCGGAAGCCATTTGACCATTGCATTTGGATCAAGGAATGCCCGGTAAACTCTCTCGGGCGGTGCCTGCAGTATTCGATGGAGTCGGATCGTATTTGTATTGCCTTTTGTCATAATTTTTCCCTCGTGTGATTACTGGTGAGCGAAATGGCCCCCGCGGAATATTTGTCTTGATGTCTTAACCGCCGGCAATGGCCCCGATGATGTAGAACTCTTCTTTTCCCGACG
>DASSCG010000360.1:0-4270 GCA_035697925.1 Pyrinomonadaceae bacterium | reverse complement strand
TTAAGCTGGAGTTCCCTAAGACCGAGATACAGGTCTATGGCTACACCGCAGTGGTGTACTCAAATTATTTGTATGAGCTGGAAACCGGCGGGCAGCGAGTCAACCGTGCAGGACGAGTCACAGAGGTCTTTGTGCTGCGCAATGGCCAATGGGTAAATCCTGGCTGGCACATGGATAGTGGGAACTGATGGTAATGAGAGCCTGGGCCCTGATCTGACCGCAGCACCGGCAGTGGCCCGACTCTAAAGGAGGGATATTCAAGCGGCCCAAGATTCTCCGCGGTTATCCAAGAATCTCGGGAAGCCTCCTCGACAGTCGGGCTAATGTCCCGTCCCGGCAAGACGTAAAACGATGCCTCTTTACATCGCGGGGCACGCGGGAGGCTCGACCCTAAGGGCGCGCGCGGATCATCGAACATCCGGGGAAACTCTGGCAGTTGTTTCCCGAAGCGTCACAGATTGCGGCTTCACCGACGCCCTCCACTTCGTTCTCGCCGACGAGCCTGTAGAGTGTTTTTATTTTTATCGTGAAGAGATTATTTGGATTTGGGCCAAACGACAGTGCAGTCGAGGCATACTCGTTCGGACCAACCATCTTCCACGTACCGTATTGAGGAGGCGTCGCCTGATCGCTTTCGGCTGAGGCAGTGAAGACTCCACCTCTCGCGAATGAGGCGAGGACTTTGAAGGGCGGTCGCCCTGCCTCAGGTGGTGTCGTCACGGTGAGCAGCCAGGTGCCCTCGATTTGCGGCGCAACATGAACAATGAGAAGAGGTGGGCTTTACGCATAGCGAGGTAGAGTAACAGAATAACGAAATGGTGCTTGATCTTGTCTCACACAGTTGCCGGTAACTCCGGTTTAGCGAAAGTTGATAGTGCCACCAACCACTCTTCCACAATCGCTCGCTGAACTCGAGCGAGATGTCAAACGACGCAGCGCTGCTTTCAAAAAAGAGCTGCGTCTCTTCGATCTCGTTTTGACTCAAATTGTTTTTGTCGTGGGAACCATCTGGGTTGGGTGGGCGGCAAAACTCGGCGAACACCAGATGGTCTATTGGCTGCTCGCGATCCTCACTTTCTATTTGCCGCTTGCCGGCGTCGTTATTTTTCTCAACCGCCTGATGCCATTAGAAGGCGGAGTCTATCAATGGGCCAAGTTGGCCTTCAACGACTTCGTGGCCTTCATGGTGGCGTGGAACCTCTGGATTTTTGGAATCCTCGTAATGTCAGGCATCGGACTCATCATCAAGAAAAACATAGCCTACGCCATCGGGCCTCGCGCCGACTGGATGCACGAGAAAAAGTTGATGACGACGCTGATCTGCACTCTGCTAATGGTTCTGATGATCGCGGCGTCGAGACGAGGCTTAACGCTCGGAAAGTGGGTGCAGAATTTCGGTGGGGCGTTATTGCTTTTGACCTTTGCCACCTTGATTTTGCTGCCGTTTATTACGGCCGGTCGAGGCGCAATTGCGAACTACCATCCTTTTTCGACCAGTTTTCCGGAAGTAAGCGTCTACAACATCAACGTCTTCAGCAAGCTTGCCGTAGGTGCACTCTCAGGTTTTGAATACATCGCAATTCTGGCCGGTGAGTGTCGCGCCCCGGAGCGCAATATCAGCCGCTCAGTTATGATCTCGGCACCGATCATCGCGCTAATGTTCATTCTGGGGACTGGCTCAGTGCTTGCTTTTGTCTCCCCCGACAAAGTCGATCTCATCGGTCCGATTCCTCAGGTTCTGAGCCTTGGTTTTCGGTCATTCGGCTGGGTTTCGATGTTGGTCTCGATCACAATCTTTGGCGTTGCGGCCAGACAGATCGCTTTGATGAGCATTTACTTTGCGGGCAACACTCGTCTTCCGATGGTGGCGGGCTGGGACAATCTCCTGCCGGCCTGGTTCGCCCGTTTACACGCCCGTCATAAGACGCCGGTTAATTCGATCCTGTTTGTAGGATTAGTAACGCTAGCGTTCAGCTTGACGAGCTTGATTGGCGTAAAGGAACAAGAGGCGTTTCAATTACAGGACAATGCCGCGACAACTTTTTATGCGCTGGTCTACATTGTGCTTTTCTCCATTCCCCTGGTAGCGATAAAACGGTTCGGCGTTAGCGCTCCGCTCTGGCTCAAGGTGGCAGCGATTTCCGGATTACTGGTATCAATCGTCGCGGTTTTTTTCACCCTGGTTCCGATAACACCTGTCGAAAGCAGGTTAATGTTTGCAGTCAAAATTATCGTGGTGGTGATAGCTGCTAACTCCCTTGGAGTTTTGCTTTATCAGATTCGCGGAACCACCACTTCGGACACGACTTCGGCTCAATAACCTGCCTGCAAATCTTTGATCGTTTTGTGAAGCACCGATTTGCTCGAGCTGGGTCTTCGACCTTGGCGATCTCCAGCGGAGGATTAAAGGAGATTCTGCTATGTCAGGAAAAACAAACAGGACTGCGCTAGTTGGTGTCGTGCTCTGCTTATGTATCGTGGTTTGTCTGACAATCACAGACCGCACTTTAAAGGTTGCCATGGCAGCGGACGGACAAGAGACGAGCGTTGCGAGTGTACTCGAATCCTATCCGTTACGAACTATTTCTCATACACGTAACGCCGCGAGAAGTAACCTTAGCTCTATGCGAAGTGCACAAGCAGAACAGACTGTAAAGAACATACAAGTACTAAAAGGTTTGCCGGAATCGCAGCTGTTTCTGGTGATGAATTTTGTCGCAACTTCGCTCGGTGTGCACTGCAACTTCTGTCATGTTCAGCAAGGCAAAGATCCAAACACAGGGGTCACAAAGTGGGTTTGGGAAAGTGATGATAAGCCTGAGAAGCGAATGGCCCGCGGAATGATGCAGATGGTTCTAGCTATCAAAACGAACGATAAAGTCGATTTCAGGGGGAGCGAGGTGACTTGCTATACGTGCCATCGCGGTCAAAGAAAACCAGTTGGTATTCCTGCTATGCCGTTGGCTCGATCAGGTCACGAGGGACCTGATGATGCGGCAGTCACAGAACGCACAGCTCTACCGTCAGTGGAGCAAATCTTCATTAAGTACGTGGAGGCCCTGGGTGGTATTGCGGCGACCAGCACCAGGACACTTGTGCTTAAAGGCAAGCGTGAGGCTTCACAGAATCGCAGTTGGCCGAATGAGATCACCTTGGCAGCGCCCGATAGATTTCTACTTGTCGCGACGATGCCTCAGGCCACAGTCCGCCAGATCGTCAACGGTGATAAGGGTTGGATTGTGAACGGAACCAACGTTAGAAATCTGACCGCCGCAGATGCGGTCGAGTCTGGACGTAGCTATGACGAGCTCTTTAACGTGATCAAAGTGAAGCCGTCAAAGAACATGAGGCTTATAGGAACGTTCAAGGTGGGTAATCGCGAAGCGTACATGGTTGAGAACGTGACGGACACGAAGACTGAACGATTTTACTTTGACTCTCAGACGGGGCTGCTGCTGCGGAAGATGACTCTTCGGAAAACGATGCTAATGTCATTTCCGGAACAAGTCGACTTTGAGGATTACCGCGATGTTGACGGTGTGAAGGTCCCGTTTACTATCAGATATTCAGCTATTGATACCTACGACAGTTGGACACGAACATTCACAGAGATAAAACGGAACGCTGTCTTAAGCGACTCATTGTTCGCTGCTCCCAATGCTTCGCCGAGGTAATGAAGCATCTTATCCACTAAAAATCTCGTAGAATTCTTAATAAATTACTTAACTAACTTGGGGGTTTTCTCTATTCATCATATCGACTGAGGTAAAGCTTGCTCTCATACTCAACCAAGCCGAGTCGCACCGGATCAAGCCAACCATGTTTGCCAAACACATTGCGCGTGAAAGATTCGTACCGCAAATAAACGGTCCCCTCTAGTTACTTAACCTTTGTGTTCTTGGTTTCACGCGCAGAGATTTCCATTGAAACTAGACGTGCGATCAGGATGGCTGGGAAGAGCGTACCAAGGAGACCTTCGAAATTGGCAAGCGCGCGCGTCACCAAACTGGCGGGCAGAATGTCACCGTATCCGACGGTAGCTAGTGTGACAAAACTGAAATAGGTCAAATGGGCCGATAGCGCATTCTGCTCCTCAGGCAGTGTTCCCGCGAACGAACCGGAGTCAAGATGTGCCGCCAGCGTATACGCCTCGGCCCAGATCAATCCCAGCAGGAGATAGATGACGATCGAGCCCTGAACGCGCTGTCGCGTGATCGGCCCTTCACGAAAGATCTGCCAAACCACCATCAGCCCCAGGGTTGCCAGCAGA
>DASSCG010000359.1:0-4448 GCA_035697925.1 Pyrinomonadaceae bacterium | reverse complement strand
ACAGATCTCGCGGCAGTTCTTCCTGATCGTTTACTGCAAATGCATGCTCTTTGGGCGTCCGCTGGCCGGCTGGGTCGTCCCGAAGAACTCGCTGAGTATGCAGCCTTCATGGTGAGTGATCGCAATAGTTTCATGAACGGCGAAGTCGTGATTGTTGATGGTGGAGCAGTTACCTAGGCAAAATCCTCTTCGTCCAAACCCCCGCCTCAAGAGCGCTTGAGCTCCACCAAAAATGCCTGTTGACCCGCGGTCTGTATTTGCAGAACTTCGCCGACTTGATAGCCGCGATCTGTAAAGGTTTTGATGGGTGGATTCTGGTCATTAAAGCTGGTATCTCGGAATGCAATCCAGAACCGTGGTTCCGTCAAAGCCGAAACATCTAGCGTCTTAACGTCAGAAAATGCTCTAGGTAAGAAGTATGCTGGATCCTCGCGAACTCCTGGCACACCTCGTATCAAACCAACCTCAAAGTTACCCCGCGGCGACTCTTCGGAAGCAAACCAGAGGTGATAAGCAATCAGTTCTTCGAATGCATAAACCTTAATCGCGTCGCTGGAAGGTTGCTGGTGTTGAACGATCTGCTCGCTCAACGGTTCCCAAGCGCACCAAACATAAGTTTCTCTAGGCCGGATTAACTGGCCCGCCCCAGCTATAAATAACCAACAACCGAGCAGAAGTAGCAGGGTGGCCCCATACCACCTGGATCTCCATCGATTGAGCGCGATTGAGACTAGCAGTAGATACGGCGCAGCCACGATGATCAGGTGGCGAGAACCCCATATGGAGTGCGGGAGTACCCAGCTGCCAATAAGCGCCAGCGCTAAGGGAGCCGAGCAGAAAAGTATCAAATGTTTCGCGGCGGCGAATACTTGTTCTTCTTTCTCGTTTCTGATAAGTCGCCAGCACAATACAGCCAGGGGCAGACCGAATATTACTAAACTTGCGAGCAGCCCCCACGTCGCATAAATAACCTGGTTTGAACTTTGACGAAAATAGAATGGCACATTGAGGATGGTGAATAGCTGCACGACGTCAGAAATTCGCGGCCGTGCCACCCAACCGATGTTTTGTGCCAAGCCCTTACCAGTTCCGGATGCCTGAGTTACCGCGTAAACCCAGGGACTGAAACATAGCAAGAGAACTGCGACCGAGATCAGAAAATCCGGCAATCTGCGTCGAGCCCAAAACATCAGAAAGACTAGCTGAGTGGCGACGATCAACCATCCGTAGTAATGCGTATAGATAAGCAGCAGGTTGATAAAAGATAAAAATAACAAGCGCTTACTGTCAGGATTCGCGTTAACGAATTTAATGAACAGCCATACTGAACATACCGTGAAAAAAAGCAGCAGGCTGTACATGCGAACCTCCTGCGCATACTTGATCAGGTAACCATTTACGCCCATCAACAGCAACGCGAGTCCGGTTTCCATCCGTGCCAGGTGTAGTTCACGACATAGAAACAAAAAGGGAACTATGACAACGATGCTGGTGATCAATGGAAAAAGCCGTAGCCACAACAATGACTCACCACCAATTCCAATCCACACTTTGAGCAGGACATAGAAGAGCGGCGGATGAATGATGTCAGCCGCCACGAACCGGAATAATTCAGTCCATCCATGTTTAGCGGCATGTACGCTGAAGACTTCGTCGAACCAGAGACACGAGGCTGTTAATCCCCAAAGTCTGGCGCCAATAAAGAGAACAAAGACTAATGCAAAGAGGACGATAGAGGAGGAGCTGGAAAATGGGCTTGCCGAATCGCGCCTGTGGATTGACGAATTAGCGCCAGCCTTTACGTTGGGTTCTTGCAAGGAAGTCGATTCTGCTGATTCTAAGAATTATAGGCTCTTGCTAAGGATGGGGCCCGAGCTCAAAAGAAAGAGATATTCGCTGCCTCACGTTTTCAGTGCTTTGTACTTTGAGCTTTGTGCTTAGCTGTTTAATCGAAGTTGCGCCCGACTCCGAAGTTCGAATGGCAATTAGAAGTTAAGATACAAAGAACAAAGCACAAAGAACAAAGTACCAAACACAAACGACTGACAATTCCTCAACTCGTTGTGTGGCCTTCCAATTCGGAAATTCTCTGTTGAAGTTCCCTGATTGTGCGCTGCATTTCTCCGAGCCGGCGAAACGCAGCCGTCGAACGTAACCAATCTTTATTGTCGAAGGCAGGAATTCCAGAGATAACTTTGCCCGGCGGTACATCGTGACTGGTTGCGCTCTTCGCGGTCAGTACAGCATCGTTACCAATTGTTAAGTGGCCGGCAACACCCGCTTGACCCGCGAGCACGACCCTGTCTCCAATATGAGAACTGCCGGCAAGGCCGACTTGAGCGCAAAGCAAAGTGTCCTCGCCGATTGTGCACGAATGACCGATTTGTACCAGGTTATCTATTTTTGAGCCGCGGCCAATTCGGGATTCACCTACAGAGGCGCGATCAATGGTTGTACCCGCGCCAATTTCGACGTCATCTTCAATCACAACCCGACCGGTTTGCGGAATCTTGAGCCACCGTTTCTCTTCGTCTTTGGCATATCCAAAACCATCGCAGCCCACTACGACGTTGTTGTGAATGACCACTCTTTCACCAATCTGCGAGCGCTCGCGGATTATTGCTCCAGAGTGGATCACCGAATCTCTTCCGATTGTCACACCGCCGTAGACCGTGACGTTTGGATAGATCTGCACGCCGGGTTGGATTTCTGTTCCTGGTCCAATGACTGAACAGGCGCCGACAAAAACGTTTTTGGCGATACGTGCTGCCGGATCAATGACCGCCGTCGGATGAATGGAGGGAGAGACGATGGGATCGGGATGAAACAAACGTAGCGCACGGGTATAAGCGAGATACGGATCCTGGGCACGCAGTCCGACAATATCGTCACGGCCCAATTCAACTGTTTCGCCTATGTAGATGGCCGAAGCTTTTGTACTTCTCAGGCGTGGCGTGTACCGAGGGTTTGCGAGGAACGTCACCTGGCCAGGTCGTGCTTCGTCGAGTCCAGCCGCCCCCTCAATGTCGAAATCAAGCGAGCTCCCTTCGACGCGAGCGCCGGTTTTAGCAGCAAGTTCGGTGATTTTCATGCATGGAGTTTAACCCATGCCTTGAACCGAGTCACATTAACGACACTGGATCGATTTCCAGGTTTATATTACGCAAATTGAATCCTCGCGCTGCGAACGTCGTTAAGGCCTTATCCACTACTTGTCGCAACTGTCGCCGGCTGCGAGATTTCACCAGAAGTTGCATGCGATGTTCACCTTTGAGTCTGGCGAGGGGAGCCGGTGCGGGACCTAATACCCGACAGGCCCGATTTTCATTTGCAAGATCCAGATCTTTGCGTAACTCAATAGCATCTGAGCGAACTCTGCCCTGATCAGTACCATGGACCAACAACGAGCCGAGCGCTACAAAAGGAGGATAGGCGTGGTTCTGACGATGTCGAATTTCTTCTTCGTAGAAATCCTCGTAGTTTTGAGCACAGGCATGTTGAAGAGCGTAGTGAGTTGGGTGGTACGTCTGGACCAATACCTGGCCGGGTCTATCGCCACGTCCCGCGCGACCAGCCACTTGTGTGATTAACTGAAAGGTTCGTTCCGCTGCACGAAAGTCTGGCAACGCCAGACCAGCGTCGACCGACACCACTCCGACCAGAGTCACGTTTGGGAAGTCATGACCTTTGGCCAGCATCTGCGTACCGACTAAAAGGTCGAGATTTCCTGAACCAAAGTCTTGAAGGGTCTTTTCAAAGCGTCCGCGGCGCGAGGCTGTGTCTCGATCAATCCTACCGATGCGAAGCGAAGGAAAAAGCTTTCTCAGGATAGCTTCTATTTGCTCGGTGCCTTCACCAACATAATAAATGTATCCGCCCTTGCAGCTCGGACACCGATCGGGGGCTATTTCCCGATGATTGCAGTAATGGCAAAGGATTATTCTTTCACTCCGATGGTAAGTAAGAGTGACATCGCAGTTGGGGCATTGAATGGTCTCTCCGCAAGAACGGCACAGTACAAAACTTGAATAGCCTCTGCGATTGAGCAGTATTATGGCCTGCTCACCACGCCTAAAAGTTTCATCGATTGCATTCAGCAATTCATCGGAAAACACTCTCGGCTTCTTGTGGCGATCAAAAACTTCGCGCATGTCAACCATGCGCGCTGTGGCCATTGCCCGGTTGGCAATGCGCACGGGTAAGCGAAGGAGTCTGTATTTACCGGTTTGAGTATTATGGAAAGATTCCAGCGATGGAGTCGCCGATCCCAGGATCACCACAGCAGATTCTTTTTGAGCCCGGACGATTGCAGTGTCACGCCCGTGGTAATTGGGAGATTCTGCCTGGCGGTAGGTGGACTCGTGTTCCTCATCCACGATTATTAAGCCAAGCTTGGAAATAGGAGCGAATACAGCCGAACGGGTGCCGATAACTATTCTGGCTTCGCC
>DASSCG010000358.1:0-2424 GCA_035697925.1 Pyrinomonadaceae bacterium | reverse complement strand
AATCTGGCTTTTGAGATCGGTGATCCCAACCTTCAGCGGGAACTTGGCGACAGCTTGGATTTCGGTGTGCGTCACTCATCCAAACGACTGCGCTTAGAAGCGAACGGATTTTACTATCGCATCAAAGACTTCGTGTTCCTCGCCCCCACAGGAGAGGTAGACGAAGACGAGAATCTGATCGTGGCCGAGTACGAGCAAAGAAACGCGCGCTATGCAGGAACCGAAGCCGAGATTGATATCGGCTTACATTCCAACGTCTGGCTCAATCTAGGCGCGGACTACGTTAGAGCCGAGCTGATTTCAACCGGCACACCTTTGCCGCGTATTCCACCACTAAGAGGTAAGGTGGGTCTTGAGTTGCGATACAAGGGCCTGATGTTGAATCCTGAAGTGGTGATGGCCCAGGATCAGTCGCGGCTTTTTCCAAACGAGACCGAAACCGCGGGCTATACAGTTTTTGGCTTGTCAGGTTCCTATCTGATAGCTCGCCAACACGCAGCCCACATCATCTCCTTCAATGCCTTCAACCTCGGTGATCGCCTTTATCGCAACCACCTGTCGTTTATCAAGGAGTTTGCACCTGAAATGGGTCGAGGGTTGCGGGTCACATACACGTTTCGATTCTTCTAGGGTCGATTTGGCATAGACTTTAGTCTGTGGAGCTCCAGGCAAAATGCCTGCCTAAATGAAGCGCGTTCAACTAAACACACAGACTGAAGTCTATGCTACGCCAAATTTGAGGAACTCTCACTTGACTCTGGTCGTAATCCCTCGCAGCAGGCCCACGAAAACCAAAAAAATCGCTCGGCGGGGGGCGCTGGCGGCTTCGTTGACAGAGGGCTACCCGGCCCGTAGAATACGGCTTCCGTCGCCCTCCGATTGTTAATCGAGGAATCCAAACGTGAGTTTAGTCAAGATCATCGTAATCACGGTTCTGATCATCCTGAGCATTCTGTTCTTTGGGCGTTTCTTCATATAGCTCGGGCTGGCTGGATGCTCGTGCCCTCCGAAACTCGTAACAAAACCCTACCGACTTCTGATGTAGTTTGGCAGTTACTTCTGCGCCGTGCAGCATTCCCCCTTTGCACTCTGCTTGCAATTTATCTCCTCGCACCATCCAGCGGGTTCGCACAAGATCCCACTGAGGAAGAGGTGATACGGGTTAGCACGGATCTGCTGCTGTTTCCTATTCGGGTCAGGGACAAACGCGGACAAGCTGTAATAGGGCTTACCGAAGCCGATCTGTCGCTGAAAGACAAAGAGGGCGTGACTGCAGGTCTTTATTTCGCTCCTGGCGCTGACCGTGTAGCAATGGTGTTTGCACTTGATCAGTCTGGCAGCTTACGCGAAATTATTTCTCAGCAACATGACGCGGCTCTGGCTTTATTCGGCCGATTTGGCGACCGGTCGAGCATTGCCATTTTACGCTTTGCAGAGGCGCCTTCCGTCGTAGCTCCTTTCGGCCGCGACTCGGCCGTCGCGCGTGCCGCCTTCAGCTTCGCAGCCGGCACTAACCGTCGCACGGCGATATTTGACGCAGCAGCAAAGGCGCTCGAAATGTTTGATGACCTTCCCCGAGTGCGGGCTGAACGTCACATTGTTGTTCTGATCAGCGACGGACTCGACAATGCAAGTCACACGAAAGCGAGTGCAGTGATCGATGCGGCGCTCGACAAGCGCGTTAGTTTCTACGTAATTCACTTGCCACTCTTTGAGCCGCGCGACGGAAGACTCGCCGTAAGGTCTCCCTCCAAGGGCTTTCGCGAACTTGCCCAGCAAACTGGAGGTAAGTATTTTTTGGTCTCGGAAGCTGATGCTGCGCTGAAGTTAAACAGGAACACCGATCTCACGCCAATCTTTCAGGCGATTGAAGAGGATCTGAGAAGTCAGTATCTGCTGGGTTTCTACTTTGGTGAAACTGCGCGCGATGGGCGCCGGCATCGTTTCTCGCTCAGTTTGGTTCCAAGCGGCGTCGAATACTCAGTGGGGCGATTCGGATATTCGCGCTCGCACGATTTTTACGTTAATTTACCGGCCAACAGGCAGGAGATTCCAAGGTAGCAATGTTGGCATAGAATTCGAATTTGTAGTTCGAGTGAACAGCCCTTCGTTCTCTACTCATCCTAAAGTCCTAAAATAAAATGACTGAAAATAACAATTCGGGGTTAAGAGCAATACGGCGAGCACTGATCAGCGTTTCGGACAAGACTGGTATCGTCGAATTTGCACGTACGCTAAAAGAGTTCGATGTTGAAATCATAAGCACGGGAGGCACTGCGAAGGTTCTAAGGGAAGGTGGTGTCGAGGTAAGGGACATCTCGGATGTGACAGGCTTTCCAGAGATGATGGACGGTAGGGTCAAGACGCTTCATCCGCGAATTCACGGAGGTTTGCTTGGCGTCAGAGACAATGCTGAGCACAGTT
>DASSCG010000357.1:0-3752 GCA_035697925.1 Pyrinomonadaceae bacterium | reverse complement strand
AAATTGGGCGCCTTACACGCTGGCAGCCGGATTACTAATAAGCGTCTTGATTTTCGGCTTATCACAAACTCGGGCCCGGGCCAGAGCGGAACAATTAGCGGCGGAAGTCCGTCACTCCGAAGCCACCATGCGTGCCGTTCTGGTAGAGCGCCAACAAGTCGAAGATGCGTTGCGAGAAAGTGAGGAGCGTTACCGCGAACTGGTGGAAAACGCCAACGACATCGTCTTCACTTTGGATCTGGCAGGAAACATGACCTCAGTGAACAAAGCTGTGGAAATGGTCACAGGGTTTTCGCGAGCAGAGTTGTTGGGGATGAACCTGACCGACTTCCTTACCCCACAGTCGGTGGCGGTGGCAAATGAAATGACACAGCGCAAGCTGGCCGGCGAAGAAAGAACTAACTATGAAGTAGATGTGCGTACTAAGGACGCTCATCCTGTAACTCTGGAAATCAGCAGCAGACTTCTAATGAAAGATGGTGAGGCGGTGGGTATCCAGGGAGTGGCCCGTGATATCACCACTCGCCGCCTCGCTGAAGAAGCTTTACGCGAGGCGGATCAGCGAGCGTTATCAGACTATGAACGCTTGCTAGAAAGAATTTCGAGTTTGGCCCAGGCCCTGGGGACTGCGCGCGATTTGGTTACGATTTTTCGCGCGCTCCAACATTTCACAATCGTGTCCATTCCTTGCGACGGAATTTTCATTTCCCTCTACGATCCGGTTCGAGACGAACGCACTGCTTGCTACGCATGGGGCGACGGACTTGAATTCGATGTTTCTCAACTACCGCCGATGCCGGTCAATTCTTCCGGCCCAAACAGCCGGGCAGTGAGAACCGGGCAGGTAATCATTACCTTCGACTACATGAACTCGGCGCGAGGTCATCCATCCATAATTGTGGGACCAGATAACGGGCTGCGCCCGCAATCGTCTATTGCCATACCGATGGCTGTAATGGGCCGGATCATCGGCACTATCGAGGTGCAGAGTTATCAGAAGTCCGCTTATCGAGATGAGCATGCTACGGGGATGCGAATGGCTGCCAATCTTACTGCGGTGGCCATTCAAAACGTTCGGTTGTTGGAACGGGAAAGCACTGCCAGGGCAGAAGCTGAAGAGTCAAACCGATTAAAGGATGAATTCCTGGCCACGGTTTCGCATGAACTGCGCACACCCTTGACTGCTATTCTCGGATGGTCGCGAATGCTGGAGGCAGGCTCAATCGCTGATCCGATGGCGGCCCGGGCTATTGAAACAATCAGGAGGAATGCCACCGCACAATCGCAGATCATCGATGACATTCTCGATGTTTCCCGGATCATCACAGGCAAGCTCTATTTGGACTTGCACCCAATTGATCTGACACCGGTAATTGAAACAGCTGTTAATGTGGTGCGTCCTACCGCTGAAGCAAAAGGAATCGCAATAGAAACCGAATTTGGCTCTCAACCTACGGTCATTACTGGTGATGCTAACCGCCTTCAGCAGATCATCTGGAACTTACTTTCCAACGCCATAAAGTTTACACCCCGCGGCGGCCGGGTCTCCGTCAGCGTTCACGAGTCGGGTAACCAGGTAGAGGTTCGAGTGAGTGACACCGGCCAGGGTATCAGTCGCGATTTCCTACCCTTCGTTTTCGATCGATTTAGACAAGCTGACAGCTCAAGTACGAGACAACACGGCGGCCTCGGTCTAGGCCTCGCAATTGCCCGTCATCTCGTTGAGATACATGGGGGCACTATAATGGCCGAGAGTCCGGGTGAGGGAAAAGGCGCAGTTTTCTCGATCAGGCTCCCCAGTGTTGGAACCTCGGTGGCTCCACTCAACAAGCTACCTCCGCGAATCGCAGCTAAGGAGACCTTTGAGTTCAATTCACAATTGGAAGGAATACAGGTGCTGCTGGTTGAAGACGATCTTGATACGCTGGACTTGTTGAGCGCTGCACTCAAACATCAAAAAGCAACCGTTACCGCGGTATCTTCGGCCGCCGAGGCCCTGGCCTCGATTAGGGCAGCTCCACCTGATATTGTCGTCTCTGACATTGCGATGCCTGACGAGGATGGTTACGAGCTGATCAAGAAAATTCAGGAGATGGGAAACGGGCAGCCGCCACCGGTAATAGCCATTACCGCTTACGCTAAGGAAGAGGATCGCCAGAAAACGTTGGCATCGGGGTTTGAAAGTTACCTGGCCAAGCCCATCGAGTTATCTGAACTAGTCCGGGCAGTCGCAGCCGGTGCCCGCAAAAAATTAGTACCGATGGAACGAGGGGATTGAGTGGCACAGTTCACTATCGCCCGGAACAGCGAGGGCGCAAAGAAAGTTGTCCGCGGAATCGAGATAGCGTACGACGACGTTGGCTCTGGCCCAGCAGTAGTCTTGCTCCATGGCTATCCATTCAACCGGTCGATGTGGAGCGAGCAGGTTGAAGAGCTTCGGAAGAACCATCGAGTGATTGTTCCCGACTTGCGCGGTCATGGCGAAAGCGCGGTGACGCCCGGGCCTGCCACAATGGAAAGTATGGCTCTCGATGTAGCGTCCCTGCTGGAGTCGTTGAACATTTCCCGAGCCACAATTGGCGGACTCTCGATGGGCGGTTATGTAGCGCTCGCTTTCTATCGTCTTTTTCCCTTGCGTGTGCGTGCTCTTGTGCTCGCGGACACTCGGGCTCAGGCTGACACCGATGAAGGGAAACAAAACCGCGAACAACAAGCTGAAAAGGCGCTCCGAGAAGGTTTGGGAGTTATCGCTGACGCACTCTTGCCGAAGTTGTTGGCACCTAAGACAGTGGCAGAGCGGCCCGATATTGTCCGTCGCTTACGCGAGATGATGGTAGGGACTCAACCGGAGGGCGCGGCGGCCGCACTCCGTGGAATGGCTGTACGTAGGGACCAGACGTCATTTCTGTCACGTATTATTTCTCCAACCCTGATTGTAGTAGGCCGCAACGATGCGATTACACCGCTGGCAGATTCTGAACTAATGCATAAAGAGATTGGAGGGTCGCGGCTGCAAATCCTGGACGGCGCAGGTCATGTCTCCAATCTGGAACGAGCAGAAGAATTCAATAGAGCGTTTATCAAGTTTCTGAACGACGTCGAGGTTTGATTCACTAATCGCTGATCAGTCCCGCGACTGTTGCGTTTCTGCGAACTTACAATGCCTGGCTCGGAAAGTTTCACGATTCAAGAACGCGTCCGTTGGGGCGATGTCGACGCAGCCAGGATTATTTTTTACGGAGCCTATATTCGTTTCTTTGAAATTGCTGAAACAGAGCTCTTCCGCGCTGTGGGACTTCCCTACGGCGTGATATTCGACGAAATAGACCTTTGGCTCCCGCGCGTCCACCTGGAGTGTGATTTTCATCGTGTGGCGCAGTTGGATGACTTGCTTGAAGTTTCCGTTTACGTGGGTCGGATCGGCAACAAGTCGATACAACTGAATTTTGAAGTGCGCCGACAAGGCGAAGAAGAGTTAGTGGCCACTGCACATTTCATCATGGTGGCTGTGCGAAAGGACACGCTTGAAAGTGTTCCCATTCCGGATCTCTTGCGCGAGCGCCTCAAGCCGTACCAAGCTCGTTGAGGTTGAGAGATTGATCCAATTGCTAGTCGCCAGTCTTGAGCAACAATCCAGCCAAACTCGAGAATACAGGAAACGTGACTGACCTAAACGAATCTTCAGCACCTCGAAATCCACTCCTGCTGTTCGAACGCTGGTTTGCAGAAGCGCGTCAACACCCTGAGATCCA